>NZ_KV801077.1:491-206556 GCF_001810365.1 Corynebacterium sp. HMSC055D05 | reverse complement strand
GCTAGATCGTCACGGCGTTTCACGCTGGACGCACTGCAAGCCTTGCATCGCCATCGGGTGGCGCCTTTGCTGGTGGTGCCGTTTCGTTTCATATCGCCGCCACAATGGCAGCGTGGTCGGTTCTTTGGCATTGGGCAACCGAACCACCGCCCCGTAGCACACCAAGGCAGCCACACCGTGGATTGAGAGCGAAACTGCCAGATATATACCCGCAGCGCTTATACTTTCAGCATTAACCCAGATCAACTGCCGAAAATCAGCCCAACCAGACACACTTTTTGAGCCTTAACCCGGGCCTGCGATTCCTAGCTGCCAATATTGGGGGTTTTGTGCCAGTGTGGGAACTATTCGGCCGTTTTAGGCGACTACTCATTTCGAGTGTGAAAATTACGCACTCAATAGTTTGAACAAGGAGACGAAATGCCCAAACCTGCACATTGCAGGCAAGTTGCACGAGTGGGTGGTATTGCTGCCGCGGCGTTGGCAACTGCTCTGGTTACCTCGGCTCCCGCGGTTGCGCATGACGTTGTTATCGGATCCAATCCCGAAAACAAGTCTGTGGTGCAGGACTTTCCTGAGCGGATCGAGCTGGAGTTTTCTGGCGAGCCCAAGGAAGGTTTCAATACCGTCGCCATCTCACGTACGGAGGATGGAAGCACGGATGTGCTGTTCACCGGCGAACCGGTAATTGAGGGCCGAAACGTCACACTCGATCTTCCGTCAGATCTTCAGCCGGTGGCCGGGGACTACAAAGTTGGCTTCCAAATCGTCTCGTCCGATGGACACGCAACTAAGGGTATGACCTCGTTTAGCTATCAGCCAGATGGCGCTGGCTCGCAATCGCAACAGGATTCGACCGCTACTAACGCTGCAGAAACGAATGAAAACTCAAGCGTTTCTGCTCTCTGGCTGCTTGCTCTTGGCACCATCGTGCTTGCGGTCATCGCGGTGTTGGCCGTGACGAATCGTTCGAAGAAGAGCAAGACCATAACTGATGACGTGCGCAAAGGCGCGCAGTAAGGAAACATGATGAAGAATCGTTTGATGGCCACGGCAGTTGTCGCTGCTTTCGCTTTGACCCCGGCGCTGACCGCCTGCTCCAGCGACTCCAATGAGGCGGCAACCGACACAGCTACCTCGTCCGCTGCAACGTCGGCAAGTGAGACTGCCACGGATGCTGCCGCCACCTCGGACGTTGAACTCGTCGATGGCACTGTGCGTGCAAAGGCTGCCAAGGACGCAGAAAATGGCAGTGATATGACGGCGATCTTTGGCACCTTGAAAAATGGCACGGATGAAGACATCCACGTGATTGGCTTCACTACCTCGCTGGGTGAAGCCATGTACGAAATCCACGAGGTTGTGGATGGCGTCATGCAGGAGAAGGAGGGGGGCATCGTCATTCCGGCCGGTGGCACTTACGAGCTGAAGCCGGGCGGTGACCACTTCATGGTGATGGGCTACCCGGACGAGATTCCTGCTGGAGACACCGTTGATGTCACGCTGCTGACTGAGGGTGGCACCACCATTGATATTCCGGAAGTAGCCGTCCGTACCATGCTGCCGGGCGATGAGGACTACGGCGAGGATGGCCAGGTCATGGACCACAGCCAGCACAAGCACGGCGACGATGCAGCGCATGGCGAACACGCCGAGCACAGCGAAACCGCTGAGCACAAGCACTAGGAGGAGCGAATTCAATGGTTGAGCCACAGCGTGGCGGAGTTTCCCGCCGGGTGTTTCTGGCCGGTGCGGCTGGGGTGGCGGGGGTTGCGTCATCAAGCATGGCGCTCGTTGCGTGTAGCGGTGAGGATGATCGCGAAACTGCATCACGGGCACTCACCGAATCAACTATCGCATTCGATGGCGCTCATCAGGCAGGCATCCAAACGACGACACAAGCGAATCTCAACCTCGTTGGGTTCAACCTCAAGGACGGCGTGAAGGTTGATGGTCTTCGCCGTCTTATGCGGTTGTGGACGGAAGATGCGCGAGAGCTCGTCTCCGGCCGCAACCCTTTGTCAAGCCTTGAGCCAGAAATGGTAGACAAGCCGGCAAACCTTACAATCACATGCGGGCTAGGCGAGCGAATCTTTGACGTCGCCGCCCCCGAAAGTAAGCCGGCGTGGCTGCACGACATTGAGTCGATGCCACGGGAGAAACTCGTTCCAGAGTGGGGACAAACCGATATCGTTCTCCAGATCTGCTCGGATGACCCGATGGTGTGTGCATGGGTAATGCGCCACATGACCCGCGCAGGGATGGACTACGTAAAAACTGCGTGGGTGCAGCAAGGGTTCATGAACGCCTACGGCAATATTCCGAAAGGCCAAACCCCGCGCAACCTCTTCGGTCAAGTCGATGGAACCGTCAACCCACATTCGGACGATGAATTCGCGGAGCAGGTGTTTCACGAGGATGGCTCTTCCTCACTGGTAGTGCGCCGGATCGCGATGGATCTCGACGATTGGGAGCGGCTCGACCGGGCTTCACGCGAGGAGTCTGTCGGCCGCAGGTTGAGCGACGGTGCCCCGCTCACTGGCGACAGCGAATTCGACAAACCAGATCTCGATGCAATTGATGAATACGGTCTGCCCGTCATTGACAGGAACTCGCACATGGCGCGAGCAATGCCGCCGAAGGACCATCCGGAGCAGCGTTTCTTACGCAGACCGTACAACTACAACCTTCCGCCGGATCCGAACTCGAAAGGTCTCTCAAATGCAGGCTTGGTCTTTCTGACTTTCCAGAAGGACCCGGATATCCAGTTCACGCCGGTGCTTCGCCGCCTGCTGGAGATGGATCGCCTTAACGAATGGACGACTCACATTGGTTCCGCGGTGTACTGGGTGCCACCGGGCACTGTGGAGCCGGGTAGTGGTAACTCCGGTGATACGTACTGGGGCGAAGCCGTACTTTCCGGCACTCGGGGGTAGAATCCCTATCGACCGGCGTGCGTCTGCGCCGTCGGGACAGTGAACAGCACGATGGGGTTGCGTCCAGGTATGACGCAGCCCAATGACGCGCAAAGGAGCGCACGACACCTATGTCAAACGAAGCAGTAGTCGAGTTTGCAACGTTCGAGGTCCCCGCAGGCACCGCCGTGGGTGCAGCGATGCGGGAGTTGAACTTGCCAAACAAGGGCGACGACGCCGTCGTTTGCGTCTTGGATGCAGAGGGCGAACTCAAAGATCTTTCCCACGTGCCGGAGCAAACCGCCACGTTCACTCCTGTCCCGGCAAACACTGAGCTTGGTCGCTCGGTTATCCGCCACTCCTGTGCGCACGTACTTGCACAGGCTGTTCAGGCGGAGTTCCCGGGAACCAAGCTGGGCATTGGCCCTGCGATTGAAGATGGCTTTTACTACGACTTTGATGTCGCCGAGCCGTTTACGCCTGAAGATCTGAAAACGCTTGAACGGCGTATGAAGAAGATCATCAAACAAGGCCAGAAGTTTGTCCGCGGTGTCTACGCATCCGTGGAGGAAGCAGCCGAGGATCTCAAGGATGAGCCGTACAAGCTCGAACTGATCAACGACAAGGGCAACGTCGACCCAGATTCTGACGAAGCTACTGAAATCGGTGCAGGCGAGCTGACCCACTACGACAACGTCAATCCCCGCACGGGCGAGGTGGAGTGGCATGACCTGTGCCGTGGCCCGCACGTGCCAACGACGAAGTACATCCCGGCATTCGCACTGACCCGTTCGTCCGCTGCCTACTGGCGAGGCGACCAGGACAACGCTGGTCTGCAGCGTGTCTACGGCACGGCGTGGGAGTCGAAGGAAAAGCTCGACGAGTACATGACCATGCTCGAGGAGGCTGAGAAGCGCGATCACCGCCGTCTTGGCAATGAGCTGGATTTGTTCTCCTTCCCAGACGAGGTCGGTTCTGGTCTTCCGGTATTCCACCCGGACGGTGGCATCGTGCGTATGACCATGGAGCAGCACTCGCGTGAGCGTCACGTGGCAGCCGGCTACTCCTTCGTCAACACCCCGCACGTGACCAAGGGTGACCTTTTCAAGAAGTCTGGTCACCTGGATTGGTACGCCGACGGCATGTTCCCGCCGATGAAGCTCGACGGTGAGGTTGACGCTGACGGCAACGTGACTAAGCAGCCGGTGGACTACTACGCCAAGCCGATGAACTGCCCGATGCACAACCTGATCTTCGACTCTCGTGGTCGTTCCTACCGCGAACTTCCGCTGCGTTTGTTCGAGTTCGGCACGGTGTACCGCTACGAAAAGTCTGGTGTGGTGCACGGTCTGACTCGTGCTCGTGGCTTTACCCAGGATGATGCTCACATCTACTGCACTGAGGAGCAGCTGGAAGAAGAGCTCACCAGCGTTCTGGAGTTCATCATCTCGCTGCTGCAGGACTACGGTCTGGATGACTTCTACCTCGAACTGTCCACGAAGGACCCGAAGAAATACATTGGCGACGACGACATCTGGGAGCGTTCCACGAGCATTCTCGAGTCGGTGGCGAAGAAGTCTGGCCTTGAGCTGGTTCCGGACCCTGCCGGCGCCGCTTTCTATGGCCCGAAGATTTCGGTGCAGGCACGCGACGCCATCGGTCGCACCTGGCAGATGTCGACCGTCCAGTTGGACTTCAACCTTCCTGAGCGCTTTGACCTGACCTACACCGCCTCTGACGGTTCGAAGAAGCGTCCGGTGATGATCCACCGTGCACTCTTCGGCTCGATCGAGCGTTTCTTCGGCGTGCTGCTCGAGCACTACGCGGGTGCGTTCCCGGCATGGCTGGCGCCACACCAGGTTGTGGGTATTCCGGTTGCTGATGCGTTTGCCGACCACCTTGATGGGGTCGTCGCAAAGCTGCGCGAGCGCGGTATTCGTGCAGAGGTTGACCACTCGGACGACCGCATGCAGAAGAAGATCCGTACGCACACCACGAACAAGATCCCGTTCATGCTGCTTGCGGGTGAGCGTGACGTTGATGCCAACGCTGTGAGCTTCCGCTTCCTTGATGGCACGCAGATCAACGGCGTGAATGTCGATGAGGCAGTGGAGATCATCGCGGACTGGATCGCGGCGAAACGTAACGATCAGCCGAGTGAGGCAAACGTTGCAGCCCAGCGGCAGTAATCATGGCGAGGACCCCTACATCGATACCGGTGTAGGGGCTCCTGACCGTCTTGTACGTCTGTGGGCGCCCTACCGGTCGAGTTACATTGCGTCGGCGCCGAGATCGTCGAAAAGCAATGACCCGTTTCTAGAGATACCGAAACTCAGCGACGAAGACGGATTGATTATTGCCCGTGGCACGCGTGTATACGCGGTGTTGAACCTGTATCCGTACAACGCCGGACATCTCATGGTTGTGCCGTATCGCAAGGTCGCGGAGCTTGAAGCGCTTGACGACGAAGAAACAACCGAACTGATGGCATTTGCCAAGCATGCGGTAAAGACGCTGAAGCATGTGTCGAACCCAGAGGCGATTAACGTCGGTTTGAACCTGGGCAAAGCGTCCGGAGGGTCGGTTGGAGATCACCTGCATCTGCATGTGGTTCCGCGCTGGTCCGGCGACTCGAATTTTATGACTGTGCTTTCCGGAACCAAGGTTCTGCCGCAGCTCCTGCGAGAGACTCGCGAGCTGCTGGCGAAGGGGTGGCGCAAGGTCGAACAGGGCGAGGGGAGAAGCCACGATGCTTAGTGTGCATGGGCGTAAACCGGCAGCTGTTGTCGTGGAACCGGTGGCGAAGGGCTTGTTGAAAGCCGGCGTCACGCCGAACATGATCACTCTTGCCGGCACGATTGCCACGATGCTGGCGATGATGGTTCTCATCCCGACGGATCATCTCGTGTGGGCAGCGGTGTTGAGCACGATTTTTGCAGCGTGTGACATGGTGGACGGCACCATGGCGCGATTACGTGGTGGTGGGACGGCTTTCGGCGCAACACTAGACGCCAGTTGTGACCGTCTCACGGACGGCGCCCTGTTTGGGTCGATCGCTATGTGGATGGTCTACGTTGCGGACTTGTCTGCGGCCCATGTTGCAGCCTGCCTAGCTGTGTTGGTCCTCTCGCAGGCGATCAGCTACATCAAGGCGCGCGCTGAAGCCGGCGGCATCAGCGTCGTCGGCGGCCTCATTGAACGGCCAGAGCGTTTGATCCTTGCTTTGGGCGGGCTAGCGCTCGAGGGGTTTGGGGTGCCCAACGCTGTCGTGGTGTCAATTTGGATTCTGTTAGCAGGGTCGTTGTTTACCGTGGTGCAGCGGCTGGTCTTCGCCGCGCGAGACGATCAGGCGAACGCGAAGATGGCGCCACCAGCAGGGGCGTAGATGAGCGGCATTGGAAAGCGTGTGTCTTCGGCGGGTTACATCGCCGGGTGGAAGATCGTCGGGGCGCTTCCGGAGTGCCTCACGCGTCCGTTAGCTGCTGCTGGTGCGGATTGGGTATCAAACGACGGCGCCGGAATGGACATGCTGCGCCGCAATCTCACACGCGTCGTCGGTGCAGAAAACGTCACCAAGGAGCTGGTGCGTGACAGCATGCGTTCCTACGCAAGATATTGGCTCGAAGCTTTCCAACTGCCTCGCATTGCGGATGATCCAAACTTGGATGAGCGACTCACTGCAGGTCTGGTTGGTAGGGAGTATTTGCAGGAGTCGATCGATGCTGGCAACGGGGTCGTACTGACTCTGCCGCATTCCGGGAATTGGGATATGGCGGGAATGTGGCTTGCAAAGCACTATGGAACGTTTACAACTGTTGCTGAGCGGCTCAGGCCTGAGAAGCTGTTTGATTCGTTCGTGGAGTATCGCGAAAGTCTGGGTTTCGAAGTACTTGCCCTCACCGGGGAGAAAACTCCTCCCTATGCAAGGCTCAAAGAGGTCCTCCAAGGCGGGGGCATCGTGTGTTTGATGGGAGAGCGCGACCTTGGGCGTCGAGGTGTGCCAGTGACATTTTTCGGCGAGGATACGACTTTTCCTGCAGGGCCAGCAAAGTTGGCATTGGAGACAGGCGCGGGCCTTCACACGGTGCATACGTGGTTTGCAGGTTCGCAGACGGATCCTGGCTGGGGGATGAGCGTTGCACCTGCGCTGAAAGTAACCACGCTTGAGCGAACGGTGCAGGCAATTGCAGACGAGTTCGCTGTCGCGATTGCCCACCACCCGCAGGATTGGCACATGCTGCAGCCGTTGTGGCCTGTCGATGTCCCGGTTCGCGGGAGGCGCTGGGCGCTCGACAATCGTTCAGTCATCTCAAGGGAGACCTAGCCGATGCGGGTTGGGCTAGTCTGCTCCTATTCTTTTGATGAACCTGGTGGGGTTCAAGCGCATGTCCTTGACTTGGCGGAGCGGTTGCGGGAAATGGGACATCACAGTGAAGTCCTTGGCCCTGCATCTGCCGATACCCCGTTGCCCGAGTGGGTAACTCGTGGCGGGCCAGCGGTTCCGATTCCTTACAACGGTTCTGTTGCGCGCTTGTCGTTTGGCCCGCGAGTAGTGAGGACGACTAAGCGATTCATCGAACTCGGCGATTTCGATGTGCTGCATATCCACGAGCCAAATTCGCCGGGCTACGCCATGGTTGCGAACCGAATAGCCGCGGGTCCGATCGTGGCTACCTATCACACCTCTGCGGAGAGCTCCTACGCGCTGAAAGTAGCGCTGCCTGCGTTGCGTGCGAACTTGGATAAGATTCGTGCCGGAATCGCAGTGAGCGAGTTGGCATGGCAGTGGCAGGCAGAGCAGATTGGCACTGACCCTGTGATCATTCCGAACGGAGTTGACACGCGACGCTTCGCGCGGGCTCGTGGTGTGCGCAATGACTCTTCAGACGTGGAGGTTGTGTTCCTTGGGCGACTCGACGAGCCACGTAAAGGCCTCGATGTGTTCTTGGCTGCCCTGGAGCGTCTTCCGCGCCTTCCTCAGGTGACGGTGATGGGCGGAGGTGCTGCACGCGAAATGGACGGGGTGCGTTTCGCTGGGAAGGTTACGGAGGATGAAAAGGTCGAGATTCTCGGCCGCGCCGACATTTTTGTTGCCCCGAACCTCGGTGGCGAGTCGTTTGGCATCATTCTGGTCGAAGCAATGGCGGCGGGGTGTGCCGTAGTTGCCAGCGATATCCCTGCTTTTGCGGCCGTTGGCTCTGACGCTGTGGCCTTCTTCCCGCCGGGGGATGCGGATGCTTTGGCGCAGCAGTTGCAGCTGCTTATCGACGACGCCACTTACCGCAATGACTTGATTAACCGAGGCGCACGTCGGGCCAGGGGATTCGACTGGTCAGTGGTGGCGAACCGTATTTGCGCTGTGTATGAGGCTGTTTCCTACAACGAGAAGGTGAGGATTGAGCGGTGACATTTGGTGTCGTGCTTCTCGTCGTCGCGCTGATCTGCGTTGTCATTGTGGCTGCCTGGGCGTTTCACACTGCGCAGCGACTTCACCGATTGCATATTCGTTTGGATAGGTCCCGTGATGCGCTGCAGGCTGCTCTTGACCGCCGCTGCGCTGTAGTTGCGGCGCTGTTTCCGGAGCTCGCGAAGCAGGCTCACGAAACGGAGGCGCTTCGGTTCAGCTCGAAGGATCTTCGGCTGCGTCTTGGCGCTGAGGGGGATCTGATGCAGGTGGTCAGGGAGTCGTCGCAAAGCGGTGGCGACGTACCGGCTGAACTCCGTGATGCACATACCCGAGTAGAACTCGCCCGGCGGTTCTATAACGATGCGGTTGCGGATACGTTGGCGCTGCAGTTGCGACCTATGGTGCGGTTTTTCCGTCTTGGCGGTACTGCGGTAGTGCCGCAGTTTGCCACCGACGGCCAGTAACAGCGTATTTGTGCAGCTGGCGTATACTTGCGCTCTGTTAACCGTCAACAGAGGAATGAAGGGGTGCTCGATGGCAGGCCATTCAAAGTGGGCAACGACCAAGCACAAAAAAGCGGCGAACGATGCAAAGCGTTCCAAGCTCTGGGCGAAGATGATCAAGGATATCGAGGTCGCCGCCCGCACAGGCGGCGGTGACCCCGCTGCTAACCCGACCCTCGATGACATGATCCGCAAGGCGAAGAAGGCCTCGGTCCCCAACGACAACATCGAGCGCGCTCGCAAGCGTGGCTCCGGCGAGGAAGCCGGCGGATCCGACTGGGAAACTGTCATGTACGAGGGCTACGGCAACAACGGTGTTGCTGTGTTGATTGAGTGCTTGACCGACAACCGCAACCGTGCCGCAACCGAGGTACGTACCGCCATGACCAAGAACGGTGGCAACCTGGGCGAGTCCGGCTCTGTCGGTTACATGTTTGAGCGCACCGGTGTGGTCACGATCAAGAAGGGTGACCTCTCCGAAGATGACGTGCTGATGGCAGTGCTCGACGCTGGCGCTGAGGAAGTCAACGACCTCGGTGAAGAGTTCGAAATTACCTGCAAGCCGACTGACCTGCCTGCAGTGCGTGAGGCGCTGATCGGTGAAAGCATCGAGATTGAAGATGCTGGCCAGGAATTCCGTGCTGACGTTCAGGTCGATCTGGATCTCGAGGGCGCACAGAAGATGATGCGCCTGATCGACGCGTTGGAAGATTCCGACGACGTCCAGAATGTCTACACCAATATGACGATCTCGGACGAGGTTGCAGCGCAGCTCGACGCATAACACTTCGTCGTGAACCGGCGCGCCCTCTTTGAGAGGCGCGCCTTTTTCGCACGTTGTGGTAGAACATATGTGTCATGAGCGAAGGAGTGGTTGCGTGAACCTCGAAGGACTACGGGTGATGGGCATTGATCCCGGTCTGACGCGTTGTGGCTTGTCTGTTGTGCAGGCAGGTCGTGGCCGCCAGATCATCCCCGTGGCAGTTGGCGTCGTGCGAACTCCCTCAACCGCGGAGCTTGCGGAGCGCCTGCTCAGAATCTCTCGGGCGGTGGGCGAGTGGATGGATGATTACCAGCCCGATGTTGTTGCTATGGAACGTATCTTTGAACGTGGCAACGTCTCCACGGTGATGCACACAGCGCACGCTGTCGGTGTCATGGTCTTAGCCGCTGCGGAGCGTGACATCCCGGTGCACATGTACACCCCTTCAGAGGTAAAGAAAGCAATATCTGGCAATGGACGTGCGGACAAGAAGCAAATGACCACTATGGTCACGCGCATTCTTGGTTTGAGTGAGGCGCCGAAACCAGCAGATGCTGCTGATGCGCTGGCCATTGCAGTCTGTCACTGCTGGCGCGCGCCACTTATCGCTCGAACGCAACATCTCCAACAACTTCAATACTCCAATACGAAGGCGGCAGTGCAATGATTGATTCTCTCAACGGTGAGGTGCTCGCTATTGGTCTCGACCATGCGGTCATTGAGTGTTCTGGGGTGGGGTATAGGTTTCTTGCTACACCGCAAACGCTTGGCGGTCTTGTGCGTGGTGAAACGCGTCGAGTGATGACCTCGATGGTGGTCAAAGACGACGGCGTCACCTTGTATGGCTTTGGCGACAATGAATCGCGCGAGATGTTCCATAAGTTGCAGACCGTGACTGGCTTGGGGCCGAAGTTGGCTATTGCCGCGTTGTCTGTTTTTGAGCCTGGCGAGCTTTCGACGCATATTGCAAACGGTGACGCGAAGAAGGTTCAAACGATCCCCGGCGTGGGCAAGAAAATGGCCGAGCGCATGATCCTCGAGCTCAAGGACAAAGTCGAAGCGATGTTGCCGGCGCAGTCACCAAACGGTGCGGCGGCTGGTACAGCAGCAAAGCCAGCCACCACTTACGCCTCGGAACAGGTTGTGGAAGCGCTGGTCGGACTCGGATTCCCAGAGCGTACGGCACAGTCGGTCGTAGATCAGCTGACAACAGACCAGCCGGATCTCGACGCTTCTGCGTTGTTGCGTCAAGCGCTGACGCATTTGGGCAAGAAGTAGGCTAAAGCGCAATGTCTGATGTGGAAAAGACCGAGTTCCAGCTCCCTGAAGGTTTTTCAGCGAAAGCACCGTCGCCTGTCGACGCCAACGTACAGGCCGACGAACACGATATTGAGCGTTCGTTGCGTCCGAAGTCCATTCAGGAATTCATCGGCCAACCCAAGGTACGAGAACAACTCAGTCTTGTGCTTACGGGCGCACGAAATCGTGGTGTGACGCCGGATCATATCTTGCTGTCTGGTCCGCCTGGACTGGGCAAGACCACAATGGCAATGATCGTCGCACAGGAATTAGGCACGTCGTTGCGCATGACCTCAGGGCCTGCTCTTGAACGGGCAGGCGACTTGGCGGCGATGTTGTCTAACTTGATGGAGGGCGATGTGCTCTTCATCGACGAGATTCACCGCATCGCACGGCCGGCTGAAGAAATGCTCTATATGGCCATGGAGGATTTCCGTATCGACGTCATTGTTGGCAAGGGCCCGGGCGCGACATCGATTCCGCTAGAGATTCCTCCGTTTACCCTCGTCGGGGCAACCACGAGGGCAGGTATGCTCACCGGCCCGTTGCGTGACCGCTTTGGGTTTACAGCTCAAATGGAGTTTTACGATGTCGACGACCTCACCAAGGTTGTCAGCCGCGCAGCGAACATCCTCGGGGTGCAGATTGATACTGATGCTGCGGTTGAGATCGCCTCGCGTTCGCGTGGAACCCCGCGAATTGCGAATCGCCTCCTGCGTCGTGTGCGCGACTGGGCTGAGGTGCATGGCGATGGCAGGGTAAACCTGGATGCCGCACGAAGTGCGCTCGAAGTGTTCGATGTCGACGAGCTAGGGCTAGATCGCCTCGACCGTGCTGTGCTTGGCGCCTTGATCAGGGGGCATGGCGGTGGACCGGTAGGTGTAGGGACCCTTGCGATCGCGGTTGGCGAGGAATCCGGCACCATCGAAGAGGTCTGTGAGCCTTATCTGGTGCGCGCGGGACTGATGTCGCGAACGGGCCGGGGGAGGGTTGCTACCGCCGCCGCGTGGGAGCACTTGGGTTTGCAGGCACCTCCCGAAGCGCCTGGGCAGATGCCGCTCTACTAAGCCCACGATTGTGTTGTGCAATGATGGTTTCTCATGGAACCAATTTTGCTCATTGTCATTCTGGCCTTGTTCTTGCTGCCTTCCATCCTCATGATGCGTGGCCAGAAGAAGCGTCAGGCTCAGATTGAACAACTGCGTCAGTCGATTCAGCCTGGCGACCAGATTGTCAACGTTGCAGGCTTCCACGCCACGGTCGTGGAGCACAATGGCGAGACCATGCTTGTGGAGCTTGCCCCGGGTGTAGCCGTGACGATGGATACGGCTGGTGTGATGCGCAAGATTGAGCCTGTGGCACCTGTCGACACAAATGAGGTACCCAACTAAGTTTTTCTGGTCTGATGGCGTAGCATATTTGCGTTGTGCCATCACCGGCTCGCGCGATTGTTTGTGTCCACCGCACCTTGAAAGATGCTGCTGGATCGGCGTGTGCGCCGGTGTAAGGCGGAAAACCCGAGCCTGAACAAAGAGGAGTCTGCTCAGTGTCTACACGCACTCGGCGATCCGGCGAGGCGAAGTCGAAGCGGCAGTGGCCCGCGAAGGCGCTTGCCCTATTCGCTCTCATCGTCATCGGCGTCTACGCCCTTGTATTTTTTACCGGCACGAAGAGTGCTACCCCGAAGCTAGGTATTGACTTGCAGGGCGGTACTCGTGTGACACTGGTGCCGCAGGGTGAAGAGCCTACGTCAGAACAGCTCCAGGATGCTCGTCGGATTCTGGAGAACCGTGTCAACGGCATGGGCGTCTCGGGCGCATCGGTCGTCGTCGATGGCAACACCATCGTGATCGAAGCAGCTGGTGACGATACCTCGGAGATCCGTAACATCGGACAGACCTCCCAGCTGTTCTTCCGACCTGTGCTTGACCCTCCGGCTGCAAACCCAGCTGAAGCAGATAAAGCCATCTTGGATATGGCGAACGAGTGGGTAAAGTACGGGATCTTCACGCCCGAAGAGGGCCAGTCACTGCTGAAACAGTTCGCGGCTCGCAAGGAGCAGGCTGAGAAACAAGCCGAGGAGCAGGCCAAAGCTGCTGAGTCAGGCGATGCAAACAACCCAGAGGTTGGCAAGGACGTCGCGCCAAGCGAGGAAGAAGCGCCAGCAGAGCCGAAGAACGTCCCACAGATTTCCGCTGAACCACTGCCGGAACCGAACGGTCCGGTTGAGGCCGCTGAGCGCCGCCAGGAAACAACCGAAATGCTGCGGAAGACCCGCCAGTCGACTGACCCGACTCAGCAGTACGCTGCGTTGACGTTGATGTCCGCACGCTGCTTCGGCCAGGCAACCGACCCGCTCGCTGGCTCGGATAAGCAAGATCTTCCGCTAGTCGCTTGTGACCCGTCGACCGGTCAGGCGATGTTGCTTGACGAGGTCCCGCTGCTCAGCGGTGTAACAGATCCGGAAGGGCCCCGCCTGACCGGCGAGCAGATTGATACCAGCCGCGCGATTACCGGCGGATACAACCCGCAGTCGGGACAGATGGAGATCAGCTTCGCCTTCAGCCAGGCTGGTGATGTCAACGGTTCCGCTACCTGGGCGAAACTCACCAGTGAGATGCTGCAGAAGCAGATTGCAATCACACTTGACTCCCAGGTGATCTCCGCGCCAGTTATCCAGGGCGCAACCCCAGTCGGCTCCGCAACCTCGATCACGGGTCAGTTCACTCAAGAGGAAGCTGAGGGGCTCGCAAACAACCTGCGCTACGGAGCACTGCCGCTGTCGTTCGCCGGTGAAAACGGTGAGCCAGGCGGAACTGCGATGACGGTTCCCCCTTCACTCGGTCAGGCCTCCTTGAAGGCTGGCCTGTATGCGGGGCTGGTGGGTCTTGCCATGGTGGCGATCTTCGTTTTCGCCTACTACCGCCTCTTCGGCTTCATCTCGTTGGTCACCCTGGCAGCAGCAGGTTTGCTTGTCTACGGCATGCTCGTGTTGCTCGGTCGCTGGATTGGATACTCGCTCGACCTGTCGGGCATCGCTGGTCTGGTCATCGGTATCGGTACGACCGCAGACTCGTTCATCGTGATTTATGAGCGCATCAAGGACCAGGTACGCCACGGCAAGACATTCCGTTCGGCGACCGCGTCCGGTTGGGAACGGGCCAAGGAGACGGTCATCACAGGCAACATGGTGACTCTGATTGGTGCGGTCATCATCTACTTCCTGGCAGTTGGCGATGTCAAGGGCTTCGCCTTCACCATGGGTCTGACAACCATCTTCGACCTGTTGGTCACCTTCCTGGTCACTGCGCCGCTCCTGGTGCTCGCATCTCGCAGCAATTTCTGGTCGAAGCCGTCTGTCAACGGTATGGGTGCCGCATTCCGCACCGCAGAAGAACGCCGCGCTGCAGGTGATCTTGAGGAGGGCGACGGCGTCGTCGTCAAGCAACAAGCTTCCGTGGAAGCATCCGCCGCGAATGAGGAGGCCTAATCATGTCGAGCACTGTAGCTACGACCGAAACCCCCACGACGAAGCGCGGCTTTGCACGTCGCGACCGTGAATCGCTGTATGACGGCTCCGGCGGCCTCGACTTCGTTGGGCACCGCAAGACCTGGTACAGCATCACCCTCGGACTTATTGTGGTCGCGATCCTGGCGATGTTCATTCGTGGCTTCAACATGGGTATCGACTTCGAGGGCGGCACCAAACTGACGATGCCTGCCGGCGATTTGGTCGCGACCGAGGTCGAGGAAACCTTCGTCGAGGCCACTGGTGTGACACCTGAGCTCACACAGATCGTTGGCGCTGGAGACGCCCGCACGCTGGAGATCAACTCTGCCCACCTCTCGCAGGAGCAGATCGATGCCGCGCGTCAGGCTATTTTCGATACCTACCACCCACAGGATCACAACGGTGAGCCGAGCGCTGACGCTATCGGTGACTCCACCGTGTCGGAGTCGTGGGGTTCCACGATTACGAACCGCATGCTCCTGGCTATGGTCGTGTTCCTTTTGGCAGCGTCCGTGTATGTCGCGGTGCGTTTGCAGCGCGCGATGGCGCTGGCTGCCATGGGGGCGCTGTTGGTTGATGCCATCCTCATCATGGGTATCTACGCATTGTTCGCCCTTGAGATCACCCCAGCGATGATCATCGGTTTCCTGACTGTGTTGACGTTCTCGCTTTACGACACGGTGATTGTGTTTGACAAGGTCAAGGAGAACACGTCGGGAGTGCTTGATTCTCGACGATCCACCTACGCGGAAGAGGCCAACCTCGCGGTCAACCAGACCGTAATGCGTTCGATTTCCACCTCGGTTATTTCTGCGCTGCCGATCATCGCACTGATGATTGTCGCGGTATGGATGCTGGGTGTGGGTACTTTGAAGGACCTTGCGCTCATCCAGCTCATTGGCGTCATTCAAGGCGTAATCTCCTCGTTGTTCTTGGCCACCCCGATGTTGGTCAGCCTGGTAAACCGCCGTCAGGAGCACAAGGACCACAATGCTGCGGTTGAGGCATTCCGAAGCCGTGGCCAGGTCGAAGAAGTTGAAGAGGAACCGGTCGAAGAGAAGAAGCGCCACGTGGCTACTCCGATTCGACCTGTGGAAGACACCGGTGCATCTTCGACAAGCACCTGGCGTCCGAACGCGTAAGAAAGCGGCTGAAACCTAGTGGTGCGTGGACTCATGAGACCGAAAATGGTGATTGGCAGCAAGGTTGCGGCTGTGTTGGCCGCAACGGCGCTGGTGCTTTCCGGGTGCGCATCTTCAGACAACGACGATGATGAGTCCACGAAACTTTTCGGTTACCAGGTAACAAGCAATCTGCGCACTACAAACGCTGGGTCTCTCGAAGGATCGACAGACTTAGCGCAATCGTTGTCCGGTCGCCTGTACCCCGGGGTGTATGTTCCTGGTCCAAGTGGACAGTTGATCCCCAACACTGACCTTGTAAAAACCCAGGTGCTTCCGGGGGATCAGCGCAAGGTGATTTACACCTTGTCGGAAGCGGCAGTGTTTTCGGACGGCACTCCCGTCACCTGCGCTGACTATCTTTTGACGTTTGCTGCCGGACAATACCCGGCGACGTTCGGTTCGAATATGCCTTTGTTCGGCGACACGGATTCGCTGTCGTGCACACCTGGATCCAAAGAGTTCACTGTGACCTTCAAGGAAGGCCGTGGTGCACGCTGGCGTGGTCTTTTTGAACCAGGCACGGTCCTTCCCGCACATGCTGTTGCTGCAAAGACCAATCGATCTGTCGAGGACCTCGTCGCTGATCTACTCTCGGATGATCTGGAGCGACTCAAACCAATCGCGCAGGTGTGGCGCCACGGGTTTGACCTCAAAGAGTTCGATCCTGAACTCCAAGTCTCGTTTGGCCCGTTCAAGGTTGCGGAGGTAGGAGAGAAGGGCCAGGTTCGGCTCGTCGCTAATGAGCATTACTACGGGGACGCTCCGCAGACAGCAGCAATGGTGGTGTGGCCTGGTTCCGTAGATTCTGCGGAGCTGGCAGCATCCAAGGCGATGAAGATCGGCGACCTGCGGCAGTTGCAACCACAGTGGTACGACGAGGACGCAGAAGGCAATCGACTGGATGTGAAAACGACCATCGGTGAGCTCACCGAGATGTTGACCCTGCCGGAGGTTGGTTTTTGGGCGGATCCGGAGAACCGGAAGGCACTTGCACGTTGCATCGATCCTCGCGCTGTTGCCGCCGCTTCAAGTGAGAAGGCGGGGGTTGAAGTGCCAGTTGCACCGTTGCATGTCATTCAGCACACCGACCCGTTGGCTCAGCGTATGGCAGATATCGCTGCTCCGCTTTTGGACGTGAATATCCAGGAAGCTTCCGCACTTCGGGGTTCCACGTTGCGTATCGGTTACGTGTATCCGGACGAGCGTTGGGCCGCGATGGTGGAATCGATGCGCCGCACCTGCGAGCCAGCAGGAATTACGATCACCGACGTCACAGGCGAGGGGAAGACGCTCGCTGACCTGCCTCACGTGGAGTACGACGAGTGGCGCAACGAATCCGTGCATGACGGCGAAGCCGACGCTATCTTGCGAGTCGTTGACCCGATGAGCGAGTACCCAGCGGCCAACAATCGCGCCCAGGATCTGGGGGCGTTGCGTGCCCAGGAGGGGCATCTGTGGAAGACGCTGCCATCGATTCCGCTGGCCGCACAACCCCGAACCTTTGTCGTCGATAATGCAGTGCGCAACGTGGTGCCGTATACAGGACTTTCCGGCATTGGCTGGAACATGGACCGATGGTTCAACTGACCAAACTTAATTCCCGACCCTAAAAACCCGATAAACCTGACCAGGAGACGATCCGAAATCATGTCGCCCACCCCGTCGATCAGCCCGCATGGCGGTCAGCCTTACGCTTCCGCTCTTGAGGCACTGCAGGACAAGATTCGCCGCGTTCCGGATTTTCCGGAGCCGGGAGTGCTGTTCGAGGACCTGACTCCGGTGCTTGCCGACCCAGCCGCGCTCAACGTGGTCATTGCAGAGATGGCCGAGGCGAGCAAGGAGCTCGGCGCCGATCTCGTCGGCGGTCTTGATGCCCGAGGGTTTTTGCTCGGCTCCGCTGTGGCGTACGAGATGGGCACCGGCATTCTTGCGATTCGCAAGAAGGGCAAGTTGCCGCCACCGGTGATTACCCAGGAGTACACCACGGAGTACAGCTCCGCTGCGCTGGAGATCCCCGCTAATGGGGTGGATATCTCTGGCAAGAGCATTGTGCTTGTCGACGACGTCCTGGCTACCGGCGGGACGTTGATCGCGGCGCGCGACTTGATTGAGCGCGCCGGCGGGCGAGTTGCCGGCTACGTCGTCGTCTTGGAAGTCCCGGGACTTGGAGGGCGCGAGCGACTCGACGGCGCTCCGCTTGTGGTTTTGGGGAAAGAAGAAAACTAGCCGGGTAGTATCACAGACTTAGTACCTGCTGACAGTGGAGGAGTCCTGACATGACAGATAAACCAGTCAAACGGTCGGGCCCGACCGTGCGCAGTGTCTCCGCCAGGTTGGCCCGCTCTCTTACGGGAGGTGGGCGTCCGCGAACGAACCCAGTGCTCGATCCGCTGTTGTCGATTCACCACAAGTATCACCCGAAGGCTGACGTAGAGCAACTTGGATTTGCATACGAAACGGCAGAGCGGTTGCACGAGGGTGTGTTCCGCAAGTCAGGTGATCCCTACATCACCCACCCGCTCGCCGTCGCAACGATTTGTGCCGAGATTGGTATGGATACCACCACGCTGGTGGCGGCTCTGCTCCATGACACGGTAGAGGACACCGACTACTCACTTGATGAGCTCACCCGTGATTTTGGCCCTGAAGTGGCCAAACTTGTCAATGGCGTGACCAAACTGGACAAGGTCGCGCTCGGCGCCGCCGCAGAAGCGGAAACGATCCGCAAAATGATCGTTGCTATGTCCGAGGATCCTCGCGTACTGGTGATTAAGGTCGCGGACCGATTGCACAACATGCGCACAATGCGTTTCTTGCCGCCGGAGAAGCAGGCGAAGAAGGCGCAGGAGACGCTCGACGTCATCGCACCGTTGGCGCACCGCTTGGGTATGGCGACGGTGAAGTGGGAGCTAGAAGATCTCGCGTTCGCTATTTTGCAGCCGAAGAAGTACGAGGAAATTGTGCGTCTTGTGGCGGATCACGCTCCGTCACGCGACCGTGCCCTGCGCGAGATCACTACCGATCTGCAGCGCGAGCTGAGCACGAATGGCATCCAGGCTGAGGTCATGGGCCGTCCGAAGCACTACTGGTCGATCTATCAGAAGATGGCTGTGCGCGGTCACGACTTCGCGGAGATCTTCGATCTGGTCGGTATCCGTGTTCTGGTGGATACGGTGTATGACTGCTACGCCGCTGTTGGTGTGGTCCACTCGCTGTATTCGCCGATGCCGGGCAGGTTCAAGGACTACATTTCCAACCCGCGTTTCGGTGTCTACCAGTCGCTGCATACGACGGTGATGACGACGACCGGTCGCCCCCTTGAAGTGCAGGTGCGTACACACGAGATGCACTACAACGCCGAATACGGTGTGGCTGCCCACTGGCGTTACAAAGAGACGAAGGGCTCCCACAAGGGCGATCAGGCCGAGGTCGACCAGATGGCGTGGATGCGTCAATTGCTTGACTGGCAGAAGGAAGCCGCGGACCCGAATGAGTTTTTGGACTCGTTGCGTTACGACCTGACAAGCCAGCAGATTTTCGCGTTCACTCCGAAGGGCGATGTAGTGGATTTGCCGGCAGGCTCTACTCCGGTCGATTTCGCCTACGCCGTGCACACTGAAGTTGGCCACCGCTGCATTGGTGCGAAGGTTAACGGCAAGTTGGTCACCCTAGAAACCGAGCTGAAGTCCGGCGACAGGGTAGAGATTTTCACTTCAAAGGATCAAAACGCTGGGCCAACGCGCGATTGGCAGGACTTTGTTGTCTCCCCGCGCGCGAAGGCGAAGATTCGACAGTGGTTTGCCAAGGAACGTCGCGAGGAGCAGCTCGACGCGGGTCGCGATGCCCTGGCTGCTGAGGTGCAGCGTGGCGGGCTGCCGTTGCACAGGCTGTTTACCAACGAGTCGATGCGCCAGGTAGCAACGCGTTTGCACTACCAGGACGTTGATGCGCTGTATACGGCTATCGGCGCGGGAACAGTGTCTGCAGCGCACGTCGCGCACTTGCTCATGGACATGTTCGGCGGCGACGATGACGCCGTAGACGCCCTCACAGCGCGTACCCCTGTTTCTGCACTTGTTCGCCCGCAAACAACCGGCGACGGCCCTGCGATCCTGGTTGAGGGCAGCCCGGATGTGATGGCGAAGTTGGCGAAATGCTGCCAACCCGTCCCCGGCGATGCCATCTTCGGGTTTGTCACCCGTGGTGGGGGAGTTTCCGTGCACCGGACTGACTGCACGAACGCGACCAAACTTAACGACGAGCCAGAGCGTCTCGTCGACGTGTCATGGTCCGCCCCCGGTGGCACCAAGAGTGCGTCACGCGCGACGATTCAGCTGGAAGCACTCGACCGCAATGGTCTGCTTACCGAGACCACCGGGGTGCTCTCCGAGGCGAAACTCCCAATCCTCGCGATGTCGTCTCAAGCAGGGGAGGACCGAGTGGCGACGATCCGACTGACCATTGAGGTGTCAGACATCAAACAACTCGGCTCGATCATGAACCAGATTCGCAACATTGAAGGTGTGTTCGACGTCTACAGAGTGACTGCGTAACCTAAGCTCGTTCGAGACCTGTTCAACGTTGCGTTGATAGGAAGGTTGCGATGCGGTTCAAACGGGTCACCCTTGCACAAAAGTTGACAGGGGATGCGTCTCTTGTGCGACTGCTTTCCTCATTGGCAATGCGAGCGAGTGCGGATACGTATCCGCTTCGTAATGTTGCAGCTTGCGTTGTTGAAGACGGAAAGGCCAACTTTGCTGGGCTCGGGGCGGATGAGCACACCGAGTTCGAGATTGCCTCAATAACCAAGACGTTCAATGCCGAGCTGCTCGAGCAAGCCATTACCAAGGGGTTGGTTGACACCGATACAACGGTCGGAGATGTGCTTGGGCAGCGTGTGCGAGGTAACGCATTAGCAGATGTGACGCTGGCTGAATTGGCGAACCACACCTCGGGCTTGCCACGAACCGGCAAGCAACGACTGCGAAACATTGCACGAGCACTACTCGGCTTGAATCCTGACGTAGGAGTCACATCCGAGGATGTCATCGAGCAGGCACTGTCAGCGACACTGCGAGAGCGTGGCGTGGAGGAATATTCTAACCTCGGCCACGACTTGCTCGGGTTTCTACTGGCCAGGGTTTCCACCACGACCTACCCGACGTTGATCAAAGAGTGGGTGCTCGACCCGTTGGGGATGACGGAGACTTACGTCGCTTTGCCTGGAACAGTCGGACCGGATAGACCCAGGGGAGTCTCCGCACTCGGTCTACCTGTTCAAGCTTGGGAGATGGACGGCACAGCTCCATCCGGCGGCCTGCGTTCGACCACCTCGGACATGGCGAAGTACGCCATGCATATCCTTGAGCGTCGCAGTACGCGATTTACGTGGGCGAACACTAAGGGCACGGAACTGTACTGGCATAACGGTGCAACGCGGGGATTCTCCTCGATGCTGCTGCTGGACTTAAGCACTCAGCGTGCATCGTTTGTCACGACGGATTCGTATGCAGACATTGAATGGATTGCGTTTGAACTCATAGGCCTGCATGACCCAGCGCGAGAGAAATGACCACGAAACAGAAAAGCGTCTCCGGCGAGAAACCGGAGACGCTTTTCGCAGTGACGCGTTTTAGCGCATGAACTTCATGGCAACCGTAGCCACCTGGCTCAGGATGCCGATGATCGCGGTGACAACTGCGAGCCAATCCTGGATCTCGGACGGGCTCATGTCGCGGATGGACGAGCCCTCTTCGTTGGACGAAGATCCATTGTCGTTAGTGGTGTTGGTGGTGTCATCGCCGACGACGGTCGGCGCAGCCTCAGCCACACCTGCACCGGTGAAAGCGACTGCGGTGACGGTAGCGGCTGCAACAAGGCTGGTGCGAGTCTTCATGAGGGTCCTCACTGAAAAGGTTTGAAACGGAATCTCTGCAGGATGCTATCGCCTGCGAGGGTTGCGTGCAATAGCGATATGTATGTGGTGCTACTTCACGCTTGCTGCGGTGATACGCACTTCCTCGGCCGGTGCGCCGTCAGTCCCGCCGCCTTCAACGCCCTTTTCGGCGATCTTGTCCAGGGTGGCAAGGCCCTCGTCGTCAATCGTGCCGAAGTAGGTGTACAGCGGCGGCAGGACCGAGTCGCCGTAGTTTAGGAAGAACTGGGAGCCGTTGGTGTCCGCGCCGGCGTTAGCCATGGCGATCGTGCCACGGTCATAGCGCTTAGGCTCGTTTTGCAGCATCATCTGCAGGGTTTGGTTTTTGGTTGCCTCATCCATATCGGCTGGTAGGTCGAGACCTTCGGTGTCGATGCCGTCGAGTGCCTCGTCAGTGGGAAGCTCGTTGGCGAACTGGAAGCCAGGGCCACCCGCACCTGTGCCATCCGGGTCGCCACACTGCAGCACCTTCAGCCCGTCGGCAGTGGTCAGACGGTGGCAGACCGTGTCGTTGAAGTATCCCTCGGAGGTCAGGTACTCGATGGCGTTGACCGTGCATGGGGAAGCTGCGCGATCGAGCGTCATGCCGATCGGACCCTGGTTGGTCTCGAGCTCGACGGTGACGGTGCCTTCGGTGGACACGTTCTCGGTCGGCGGGGTGCCAGCGCGCAGCTCGGCGCCGTCCTCGTCTTCATAGGTGCACGAGACGGTAGCCGGCAAGGCCTTCTCGCGCTTCGTAGCAATCGGCGCGAAGGTGGAAGCGTCGAATTCTTCCTGTTCTGCGTTGTCAGCATCCGTAGTTGCGGAGGTGTCATCGGCTGCAAGGTTGTCCTCGTCGCCCTGGTTGGCTGCGACGTAGATTCCGCCACCAATCAGCGCGATGGCAACGGCGGAAAGCGCTGCGACAGACCACGGGCGGGACTTTTCCTTGCGGTCGCGGGAATCGAGTTCCCGTTCCAGATTGGACAGGGCCTCTTTGCCACGCTGTTCGTTGCTAGCCACTGGCGATGCACCTCTTCGAGTATCGGGGAAAGCGCGTGCGTGATGTCGTCGAAAAGCACGCGCGCATTGAACGGTGCAAAAGCCTAGCAGGGCTAATCGCAACAGCGGTGGAAAGACCACAGCGACAAGTGCGCCCGCACAGGGGAGAGGTTGGTTAGACTAAGGCCTCGTGAGTGAGAATCAAGCCGAGCAGTTCCAAAAACTTTCCGCACCGAAAGGCGTGCCCGATTATGTGCCGCCCGCCTCGAGTGCGTTCATCCATGTCCGCGACGAGTTCGCGCGCCAGGCACGGATCGCTGGCTACCTACACATTGAGCTGCCGGTGTTCGAAGACACCACCTTGTTTGCCCGCGGCGTCGGTGAATCTACTGACGTAGTGAGCAAGGAGATGTACACCTTCGAGGACCGCGGTGGCCGTTCGGTAACGCTGCGTCCCGAGGGCACCGCCGGCGTCATGCGCTCCTTCATCGAGCACAACATGGACCGCGGTTACCTGCCCGTGAAGCTCAACTACTACGGACCGTTCTTCCGCTATGAGCGCCCGCAGGCCGGACGCTACCGTCAGCTGCAGCAGGTGGGCGTGGAAGCCATTGGTGTCGACGATCCGCTGCTCGACGCCGAGGTGATCGCCTTGGCAGACCGCAGCTACCGTGCGATCGGCCTGAGCGGTTTCCGTCTGGAGATCACCAGCCTCGGCGACAAGAATTGCCGCCCGGCCTACCGCGAGAAGCTGCAGAAGTTCCTGTTTGATCTCCCACTCGACGAGGAAACTCGCCACCGTGCTGAGATCAACCCACTTCGAGTGCTCGACGACAAGCGTGAGGCGGTCCGAGAGATGACCGCCGATGCGCCGTTGATGCTGGATCACCTTTGCGACGAATGCCGTGCCCACTTCGAGGCCGTCACCGCAGCGCTGGATGACTTCGGCGTGCCGTACGTCATTAACCCACGCATGGTTCGTGGTTTGGACTACTACACCAAGACCACCTTCGAGTTCGTCCACGATGGCCTCGGCGCACAGTCCGGCATCGGTGGCGGTGGACGATACGACGGCCTGATGGCCCAGATTGGCGGCCCGGACCTCTCCGGCATCGGCTACGGTCTCGGCGTTGATCGCGCGGTACTCGCCCTCGAAGCTGAACGCGTCGAGCTTGAAGCAGCAGCCCACCGTGTCGATGTGTTCGGTATCGCGATTGGCGACGAAGCACGAGTGAAGATGAGCAAGCTTGTCGACGAACTCCGCGCGGCCGGTATCAGCGCCGACATGGCATACGGCCACCGCGGGCTCAAGGGCTCAATGAAGGGTGCTGACCGCGCGGGCGCACGCTTCGCGCTGGTGCTCGGCGAGCGTGAGCTGGAGGCAGGCGAGGTTGCAGTCAAGAACCTCGCCGAGCACTCACAGGAGGCCGTTGCGCTTTCCGCTGAAGCGGTCGCGCAGGCAATCAGCACTCAGTAATGTTCACGGGCAGGCCGAGCTGGACTGCGAGGCCACCCATGGACGTTTCCTTGTACTGAGTCATCATGTCGCGGCCGGTGGCTGCCATGGTCTCCACCACGTCGTCGAGGGTGACGATGTTGGTGCCATCTCCAAGCTTTGCCAACCGTGCCGCGTTGATGGCCTTTACGCCACCAATTGCGTTGCGCTCGATGCACGGAACCTGGACCAGACCGCCCACAGGATCGCAGGTCAGGCCAAGGTTGTGCTCGAGCGCGATCTCAGCTGCGTTTTCAACCTGCTCAGGGGTGCCGCCCAGGATTGCGCACATGCCAGCAGCGGCCATCGAAGAAGCCGAACCGACCTCGCCCTGACAGCCGACTTCTGCGCCTGAAATCGAGGCGTTGGTCTTGATGATCGACCCGATCGCACCAGCCGTAAGCAGAAATTCGCGGGCGCGCTCAGCAGTGAAGTCGTCGGTGAAGTCGCGGCAGTAATGCATAACTGCAGGGATAATGCCGGCTGCGCCGTTCGTTGGCGCGGTAACCACCTGGCCGTGAGCAGCGTTTTCTTCGTTCACGGCAAGCGCGTACAGGTTCACCCATTCCATAGCGTCAAGCCCACGGGCAGTGGATGCTTCGTACTCTGCAGTCAGTAGACGGTGAAGACGGTTCGCGCGACGCCTTACGTTCAAGCCGCCGGGAAGGATTCCCTCTGTCTTCAGGCCATGCGCAACGCATTCCTGCATGACGTCCCACACCGCATCCAAATGGGAGTTGAGTCGCTGCGCCCCGTGGATCGACTCCTCGTTCGCACGCATGATCTCTGCGATTGTCATCCCATGTGTTCGGCACTGCTCCATGAGTTCTGCGCCATTGTTAAACGGGTAGGGGACCGTCGCAATTTCACGAGCGGATGCAACACCGGATTCTTGTCGGTGCGCTTCCATCTCCCAGCGATCCAGAATGAAGCCGCCGCCGACAGAGTAATAGTCCTCGCGTTCGGCGATCATGGTGCCGTCTGTGTCCCACGCATCGAAGATGAGACAGTTCGGGTGCTCGGCCACCGGTGCCGGGTCGAAGCGAAGCTCGTACTCCACGCGCCCTGTCGGGCCTTCGATCACGCCTGTGGAAGGGATCGGCTCGCCAGGTTTTGGAGCAATGTCTGCAGAAGTGGTGGTGGGGGTGTACCCAACCAGCCCGAGCAACGCAGCACGGTCGGTGCCGTGGCCGACTCCCGTGGCGGCGAGGGAACCACGCAACTCTACGACAACCTTCGCCGGTACCTTCCCGAGTTTCTCCACAAACGTCATTGCGGCCCGCATCGGGCCAACGGTGTGAGATGAGGATGGACCGATGCCGATACTGAACAGGTCGACAACACTGACAAAGTTTGCTGACATGCGGCGAATCCTACCGCAGAAACCGGTTGTGGCTCGTCGATAAGCGGGATGCGCTACTGCGCTTGAGATAGTGCAGGGATGTCGGTTGCCCCCAAAACCGAGATCGGCCGCTGGTTTGCCTTGCCGTGCTCGGTAATGATGGCCAGGCGAGGCACCGCGCCGGTTTCCAATGGAGTACTCAACGCATCAACAGCACGTGCGGCGGTTACGGTCCGTGGAAGAAACACCGGGTGGTCGAGTTTGCCACTGTGGGTGAGCACATCGCGAACGGTGGTAGCGGGAATGCGGTCATCATCTGTCAGTTCCGCCGCCACCCAGCGCGCGATTGCATTCGTGGTGAGCAGCCCGACGCACTTGCCTTCGTCGTAGATCGGGAATTGCGTTAGTCCCTGTGTCGCGATTGTCTTCAATGGCTCATGAATGTCCGTCTCCGGCGTAAACGTCACCACCTTCTGGTGTGGGACCACCTCAAGGGCCAAAGGTGGGGAGAGTATCGCGTCGCGCAAATGCTCGATTGTTTGAACCGTCTCGGGGAGCGGCTCTGCAATCGGGCGGAGATTGTCGTACTCCCCATGGCTAATCGCGTTGCGCAGATCCGCAAACTCACGCAAGGTCTCGGCCTGGTCGCGAGCAAGAATCCCTTTCTTTGCGGCGAGGCCCACCATCCACATAAACGAATCGGATCGTTTGGCATCCAATTCGCTGCGCAAATGAGACTCGATCGAATTGAACGCGGCAAGAAACGGGATAGCGCGGTTTGGTGCAGGATCAGTCATCAGCAGAAGGTGCCTTTTAGTTGTAGACGCCGCGGTTGAGCGTGTCACAGGCGGCCATCTGTCCAGAGTTGTATCCGGAATTAAACGCTTCCATACGCTGCTCAGAGGAGCCGTGAGTCCACGCATCCGGGTCGACGTCACCGCCGGAGCGTCGTTGGATGTTGTCGTCGCCAATCGAACGGGCGGTTTGCAGTGCCTGCTCGAGCTGTTCGTCGGTAATCGGTTCCAAAACGCCCTGTTCGGCAGCATGTTTTGCCCAGATACCGGCGTAGCAGTCTGCCTGCAGCTCAATTGCGACAGCCGCAGAATCCTGGCCCGGGTTCTTGTAGTCGCTCAGCCCCAACGTTCCTTCCAGATGCTGGATGTGGTGGCCGTACTCGTGGGCAGTTACGTACTCCTGAGTAAGCGGACCGTTCGCGCCGCCGAGTTGGCCCAGCTGCTCAAAGAAGCTCACGTCAAGGTAAGCGGTGGTATCGCGAGGGCAGTAGAACGGGCCGGTATCGGAGGTAGCGTAGCCGCAGCCAGTGGTGACATCGTTGCGGAAAAGCACCATATCTGCCGGCTCAAACTCGACATTCGCCTGCGCGGGGAGTACTTCGCTCCAAATCTGTTGGGCAGACCCGAAGGTTGCCGCCGCGCGGCAATCGTCGTAGGTGTTCGAGGATCCTTGTTCGTTGCAATGCTCGAGTGAGTAGTCACCCTGCGACTCAGACTGGGATTGAGAATTGCTCCCGCCGCCAAGGAGTCCATCTAACGCACCGCTGAAGTACAGCACCGCGAGCAATATCAAGATGACAGTCCCTCCGCCACCGCCGCGAAGCAGCATCGGAAGAATTGCCATTGCGCCGGGGCTGACCCCGCCGCCTCCGCGACCGGAGCCGGAGCTTGTCCTGACGTTGCCGCCCTGACCCTGCGCGTAATCACCACGAAATGTCATGGCTGAATTGTGCCAAAGATCCCTACCGAGTGTCGCGGTTGGGCCAAAACATCGTGTCTCGAGCGACTGGGGTGGTGTGGGGCGGACCTCGCCGAGGCACCACTCAGCCGGGGTAGGTAGACTTTGTCAGGTTAGATTCGCCATCACGTGGAAGGACGTGGAAGAAACCGTGCTGCGCACTCACCTTGCGGGGAACTTGAACAAAGAACTCGACGGTCAGACCGTCACGCTCACAGGTTGGGTGGCCCGCCGCCGTGACCATGGCGGGGTCATCTTTATCGATCTGCGGGACCGCTCTGGTCTCGCTCAGGTTGTATTCCGTGAGTCCGAAGTAGCGGAGGCTGCACACGACCTGCGCAGCGAGTTCGTCATCCAGGTCACCGGTGTGGTTGAGCCACGCCCGGAAGGCTCTGCGAACCCGAACCTTGCATCCGGTGAAATCGAGGTCAACGTCACTGACCTGAAGGTGCTGAACAAGGCTGCAGCCCTGCCATTCCAGATCGAGGATGCATCCTCCAATGAAGTTGGCGAGGAAGCACGTCTGAAGTACCGCTACCTGGACCTGCGCCGCGAGCGCCAGGCTAAGGCAATTCGCCTCCGCGCTAAGGCCAATCAAGCCGCCCGTCGCGTCTTGGACAACCACGACTTCACCGAGATCGAAACGCCTACGCTGACGCGTTCGACCCCGGAAGGTGCACGTGACTTCCTTGTTCCTGCTCGTTTGAAGCCAGGTTCTTGGTATGCGCTGCCGCAGTCGCCGCAGCTCTTTAAGCAGCTGCTGATGGTCGCGGGCATGGAACGCTACTACCAGTTGGCACGCTGCTACCGCGATGAAGACTTCCGCGCAGACCGCCAGCCTGAGTTCACCCAGCTCGATGTCGAGGCATCCTTCGTTGATCAGGACGACATCATCGAGCTGGCCGAGGAAATCCTCGTCGAGCTTTGGAAGCTGATCGGCTACGACATTCAGACGCCGATTCCGCGCATGACCTACAAGGAAGCGATGGAGAAGTACGGCTCCGACAAGCCGGACCTGCGCTTCGACATTCCATTGGTCGAGTGCACCGACTTCTTCAAGGACACCACCTTCCGCGTATTCAAGGCCGAGTACGTGGGTGCTGTTGTGATGGAAGGTGGCGCATCCCAGCCTCGTCGTCAGCTTGACGCATGGCAGGAGTGGGCAAAGCAGCGCGGTGCGAAGGGCCTGGCCTACATTCTCATTCAGGAAGACGGCGAGCTCACCGGTCCGGTGGCGAAGAACATCACTGACGAGGAAAAGGCTGGCATCGCTGCGCACGTCGGCGCGAAGCCGGGTGACTGCATCTTCTTCGCAGCAGGCGAAACCAAGGCATCTCGTGCACTGCTTGGCGCAGCCCGCGGTGAGATTGCGCGCAAGCTTGACCTGATCAAGGAAGGCGATTGGGCGTTCACGTGGGTTGTGGATGCACCGCTGTTTGAGCCTGCTGCAGACGCAACCGCATCCGGTGATGTCGCGTTGGGCCACTCCAAGTGGACCGCAGTCCACCACGCGTTTACCTCTCCGAAGCCGGAGTTCCTGGACAACTTCGAGCAGAACCCGGGCGAGGCTCTCGCCTACGCATACGACATTGTGTGCAACGGTAACGAGATCGGTGGCGGCTCCATCCGTATCCATGAGCACGATGTACAGAAGCGCGTGTTCGAGGTCATGGGCATCACCGATGAAGAGGCCGAAGAGAAGTTCGGCTTCCTGCTCGACGCGTTCAAGTTCGGTGCTCCTCCGCACGGTGGTATTGCCTTTGGCTGGGACCGCATCGTGTCGTTGCTCGGTGGGTTTGAATCGATCCGCGATGTGATCGCTTTCCCGAAGTCCGGCGGCGGTGTCGACCCGCTTACCGACGCGCCTGCTCCAATTCCGGCTGAGCAGCGCAAGGAAACTGGAGTGGACTTCAAGCCGAAGAAGGTTGAAGACAAGGCAGACGGCGAAACGGACACGAAGTAGCCGATTGAATGCAGCCACCGCAGGAACCTGCTCCTGCGGTGGCGCACGACAAAGGGGACCGGATGCAGCCCGAGCAAGTAAGTGACGAGCAAGTCGTTGCAAGCGCTACAGACATTCTCACTCGCCGTTACGGCGGTGAGCAGTCGTTGTTTGAGGTTGAACGCCTTAATGGCTCCGGTCCCTCGATCGTGTTGAGGGCTCGTGTTAAAACGAACCCGTTTTTCCAGCAGCGCTCAGTCATCATTAAGCAGGCGCCGCCAACGGAGTCTGTCTTCGAAGAGGCGGCGTACCTTCGAGAGGTTGTCGCGTACCAATTCGCCACTTCCTTAAGTGAAAAGACCAGGCCTGGCCCTGCGTTGTTGGGCTACGACACGCAGCAACGCATCATTATCATCACCGACTCCGGTGATGGGGAAACTCTCGCAGAAGCGCTTGAGACTGCAAGCGAAGAGGACCACATCGCACTGTTGCGCAGCCTGGGCACAGCACTTGGCCGAATGCATGCAGGTACTGCCGATGAAGAGGAAGCGTTTAACGTCTTACTGCATCGGATGACGCGTTCGCGGCCCAACGCTGCACCGCTGCAACGTTTGAGGGACCGGTTGCTGTCCCATCGGATCAGAGTTGGCTTGCGGATCATGCGTGAGGCCGGAATTGAGATTCCTCAAGAGGTGGTTCTCACGGCTCGTAACATCGAGCGCCGGCTGCTGCGTGGCGGTATGCGTGCTTTTACGCCGTTTGACCTGGCACCAGATAACGTCATTCGGTCTGGGAACTCGTTTCACTTTCTTGATTATGAATCAGCGGGCTTTCGGGATGTTTCATTCGATGTTGCCTACGTAGTTGCGCGGTTCCCGGTGTATTTGGCTTCGCAGCCGTTTAACGAGGAAGCGACCAAGGCGTTCGTCGATGCGTGGCGGATACAGGTCTCTGACCTTTGGCCAGGAGTGCAGCATCCGGATACGTTGCAGGCGCGCATCACGGGTGCACTGGTGGGGTGGGCGCTTAGTAGCGTCGCCATGTTGGAACCGAAGCCTATGGCCGCGTTGTTGCAGGATGATCCGACATTTGAGAAAGAGCTTGAAGCTGCTGGTCTTTCGGCAGGTGATATTCAGGATTTTGATCTTGTAGATGGGGTAGCCGAAGCCATTGGCGACGACGCCGAAGAGAATGCTGGCGTTGTGCTTCGACCGCGAGGTGGAGAACCATTGACCGAAGATGAGCTTCTCGTGCGACGTGATTTGCGCGAGACGTTCGAGTCGTTGGCAGCTTATGCGGGTAGCGGTAAAGACCCCGCATACGTTGTCGTTGCTGAGTTCGCGTCCGAGGTCGCAAGGCGGTTGCGTTAAGGCAATGGGCCAAGAAGAACTTTTCGCGGCTGCTTCTAGCAACGACGTTCCCGGTGCAGCATCGGGGAATAGGGGTACCTCATTTTTTGAAGCTGGCTCGACAGCACCGCTGGCCGCACGGATGCGCCCCCAGTCCCTAGATGAGGTAGCGGGGCAGAAGCATTTGCTCAGCGAGGGAAAGCCGCTGCGTCGGCTCATCGAAGGCTCTGGTGCAGCATCGGTGATTTTGTATGGTCCGCCTGGGACAGGTAAGACCACGATTGCATCGTTAATCGCAAAAACGATGGGGCAGAACTTTGTGGCGTTGTCCGCGCTGTCTTCCGGCGTGAAAGAAGTCCGCGCGGTTATCGACGAGGCGCGGCGTGACCTCATCCGCGGTGAGAAAACCGTGCTCTTTATCGACGAGGTCCACAGGTTTTCTAAAACGCAGCAGGATGCGCTGCTTGCGGCCGTCGAAAATCGCACAGTGTTGCTGGTTGCCGCCACGACGGAGAACCCGAGTTTTAGCGTTGTTGCTCCGTTGTTGTCGCGCTCGCTGCTGCTCAAGCTCGAGTCGCTTAGCGACGAAGACCTTGGCGGAGTCATCGACCGCGCATTGGCAGATGAGCGGGGGTTGCAGGGGCAGGTTTTGCTTGACGACGAAGCCCGCGCACAACTCATTCTGCTCGCTGGAGGCGATGCGCGTCGGGCGCTGACGTACCTCGATGCTGCCGCTGAAGCTGTTTCTGGCGGTGGCACGATCACGCTGGAGATTGTGCGTGAAAACGTCAATCGTGCGATTGTTCGCTACGACCGCGATGGCGATCAGCATTACGACGTGGTCAGCGCCTTTATCAAGTCGATCCGCGGGTCTGATGTCGATGCAGCGCTGCATTATCTGGCGCGAATGATCGAGGCCGGGGAGGACCCCAGGTTTATCGCACGACGTCTGGTCATTCACGCTTCGGAAGATATTGGTATGGCAGATCCGACTGCGTTGCAGACTGCTACCGCTGCGGCGAATGCAGTGCAGTTTGTCGGCCTGCCAGAAGGGCGTCTTGCGCTAGCACAGGCGACAATTCACCTGGCTACGGCGCCGAAGTCGCCTGCCGTCATTAAGGCCATCGATCGTGCTTTAGCGGACGTGCGTGAGGGGCATGTGCCTCCAGTGCCGGCCCATTTGCGCGATGGCCACTATGAGGGCGCAAAACAGATGGGCAATGCGGTTGGATATGTCTACCCGCATGACGACCCGCGGGGAGTGGTCGAGCAGCAATATATCCCGGATGGGCTGGAAGAAGCGGTGTATTACGAGCCGACGGAACACGGCGCGGAGCGCCGAATTAGCGAGTTTATTGGTCGGTTACGCCGACTTGTTCGCGGGCGGTAGCCCAACTGTAGAGGAGTCGCGGGTAAAGTAAGCGCGGAAAAACTCCGGAGCAGTTGAAAGGACACCGAAGCGTGCAAACCCATGAGATCCGAGAGCGGTTTACCAACCATTTCGTTGAGGCCGGGCACACCCCGGTACCGAGCGCCTCGCTGATTCTCGACGATCCGACGCTGCTGTTCGTCAACGCAGGAATGGTGCCGTTCAAGCCGTACTTCTTGGGCGATCAGACCCCAGACTTTGCCAATGGCACGGCGACATCGATTCAGAAGTGCGTGCGTACCCTCGATATCGAGGAAGTGGGTATCACCACCCGCCACAACACGTTCTTCCAGATGGCTGGCAACTTTTCGTTTGGTCAGTACTTCAAGGAAGGCGCCATTACTCACGCGTGGAACCTGTTGACGGGTGCTGTTGCTGACGGTGGCTATGGCCTTGATCCGGAGCGTCTCTGGGTTACGGTCTTCCTTGACGACGACGAGGCGGCCGCAATCTGGCGCGACAAGATTGGCGTTCCGGAAGAGCGTATTCAGCGCATGGGCATGGAGGATAACTTCTGGTCCATGGGTATCCCCGGTCCGTGTGGCCCTTGTTCTGAGATCTACTACGACCGGGGCCCGGAGTACGGCAAGGAAGGCGGCCCAATCGCCGACGACAACCGTTACATGGAGATCTGGAACCTCGTGTTCATGGAGTCCATTCGCGGCGAAGGTGATAAGAAGGGCAACTTCGAGATTGTCGGCGAGCTGCCACAGAAGAACATCGATACCGGTCTTGGCATTGAGCGTGTGGCCTGCATCCTGCAGGAAGTAGACAACGTCTACGAGACGGACCTTCTGCGTCCGGTCATCGATGCAGCCGTGGAGCTCACCGGTTCGAAGTACGACGACGGCAACAAGGAAGACGATGTCCGCTTCCGCGTGATCGCTGACCATGCCCGTACCGGCATGATGATCATCCTCGACGGTGTTACCCCGTCGAATGAGGGCCGCGGCTACATCCTGCGCCGTCTGCTTCGCCGCATCATCCGCTCCGCGCGTCTGTTGGGCGCGACGAAGCCGGTTATGGAGACGTTCATGAACACGATCATGGACACCATGACGCCGTCCTTCCCGGAGATCGCGGACAACCGCGAGCGCATTTTGCGTGTTGCTGTTGCGGAAGAAAGGGCGTTCTCCAAGACACTGGAGTCCGGCACGTCGCGTTTCGACGAAGCCGCAACCGCAGTGAAGGCTTCGGGTGCTGCTGTCCTGCCGGGTGATCAGGCCTTTGAGCTGCATGACACCTACGGCTTCCCGATCGACCTGACGGTCGAGATGGCGCGCGAGGCCGGCCTGGACGTCGATATGGATGCCTTTAACGCTGCGATGCAGGAACAGCGAGAGCGCGCGAAGGCCGACAACAAGGCGAAGAAGCACCGCAACGTTGACGAGTCGCTGTACCGCGAATGGGTTGACAACAACCCGACGGAATTCGTCGGCTACGAGCAGTTGGTCCACGACGGCACGGTCATTGGCCTCGTGCGCGACGGTGAGAAAGTTGGCGAGGTTTCCCAGGGCGACGAGGTCGAGGTCATCCTCGACGTCACCCCGATGTATGCCGAATCTGGTGGTCAGATGGCCGACCGTGGCCGCTTGATCATGGGGGACACGATCCTCAACGTCAACGACGTGCAGCGCGTGGGCAAGAAACTGTGGCTGCACAAGGCGACGGTCCAAAACGGTGGACTGGATCTCGGCTCGACGGTCACGGCTGAGGTTGACGGTGCGTGGCGCCACGGTGCCCGCCAGGCGCACTCCGCAACGCACCTCATTCACGCTGCGCTGCGTGAGGTGCTCGGCCCCACAGCAGTCCAGGCTGGTTCCTTGAACAAGCCGGGTTACCTGCGCTTCGACTTCAACTACACCGAGGCGCTGACCGAGGCACAACTGCAGGAGATTGCGACGATCACGAACCAGGCTGTCGACGCAGACTTTGCTGTCAACACCATTGAGACCACGCTGGACAAGGCGAAGGCCATGGGTGCGATGGCGCTGTTCGGCGAAAGCTACGGCGACGTTGTCCGCGTCGTCGAGATCGGCGGACCGTTCTCCGTCGAGCTTTGTGGCGGTACCCACGTGGAGCACGCCTCTCAGATCGGCCCTGTCGCCGTGCTTGGCGAGTCCTCGGTCGGTTCCGGAGCCCGCCGTATCGAGGCGTACTCCGGTATGGATTCCTTCAAGTACCTGTCGAAGGAGGCAGCGCTGGCTTCTGGCCTGGCTGCGGAGTTCAAGACGCCGACGGAAGATCTTCCGGACCGTATTGCCCAGCTTGCTGAGCGACTGCGTGCGGCTGAAAAGGAAATCGAAAACCTGCACCGTCAGCAGCTGTTGGCTTCCACTGCAAGCCTTGCGGAGGAAGCAGAGACCATCGGCGCGCGTCGCCTCGTCGCAAAGCAGCTGCCCGACGGGATCAACACGGGTGATCTGCGCACGATTGTTTCTGACCTGCGTGGCAAGTTGCAGTCCGAGGATGCGCTGATCGTGCTGACCTCGAAGGTTGGCGACAAGGTTTCTCTGGCGGTTGCAGCAACAAAGGCTGCAGTGGAAGACGGCATCAAGTCGGGCGATGTGGTCAAGGTGCTTGGCGAGTACGTCGATGGCAAGGGTGGCGGAAAGCCTGACCTTGCGCAGGGCTCTGGTGCGAAGCCCGAAGGCATTCCTGCTGCTTTGTCCGCTGTGCGTGACTGGCTTCGCCGGGACTAAGCCTCGCGTTCGCGGACAAACTCGACGCTGACACGCCGAATGCGCGTCCGACGAGACGCACAGCTAACGGCTAGGTTGAGACCAGGCCAGCAGACACGGAAAGGAGCAGCGATGAAGGTGGAGCCAGATCGCCCTGGGGTCGACGACCCCGGTGCGGGACGCCGACTTGGCATTGATGTCGGCACTGTGCGCATTGGCGTTGCCCGCTCCGACCGGGATGCCCGCCTGGCAACACCGGTCGAAACGATTGACAGAGTGACCGGCTTCAAGGACCGCGATGGGCAAGATATCGAGCGGATATTGGAACTCATCGCTGAGAATGAAGCAGTCGAAGTCATTGTGGGGCTTCCTCGTGATCTGCAAGGCAATGGATCAAAAAGCGTGAAACATGCGAAGGAAATCGCATTCCGTATTCGCCGGCGTAGCGATGTGCCGGTGCGGATGGCGGATGAGCGTCTCACCACAGTTGCTGCGACGCATTCATTGCGGATGTCTGGTGTGAATGAGAAAGCAGGCCGTGCGGTCATTGATCAAGCAGCTGCTGTAGAGATTTTGCAATCGTGGCTTGACGGCCGACTGAACTACCTCAAGGAGAACTAACCGTGTCTACCCGTGAAGCCGCACGCCGGCGTACCCGAGGCACCGCGGTGCTAGTCGCATCCATTTTGCTCATCATTGGCCTTGTCGCTTGGATTGCCGTCTTGCGCAACCTTTCGGGTTCGGCAGACTTTGAGGGTGCAGGCAACGGTGAGGAACAGGTCGTTCAAATCAAGGAGGGATCGAGCCTGTCAGCGCTCGGCCCCGAGCTTGAAGAGCGCGGCATTGTTGCCAGCGACGGTGCTTTCCAAACAGCGGCAGCGAATAACCCTGATGCGGGAAACATTCAGCCCGGCTTCTACAGATTGCAGGGCAAAATGAGCGCGAAGTCAGCGGTTGAGGCACTCCTTGATCCCGCGCAGCGCATCACCCCTCTGCAGGTTTACGGAGGTGCGACGTTGATGGATATCAACGTCGTTGGCGGCCAGACTCGGTTCGGTATTTTCTCGATGATCCAGTCGGCTACCTGTGGCGAGGAGGTAACACCGGATTGTGTCAACGTGGAGAAGCTGAACAACGCTGCGGCGAACAGTGATCCTGAGAAGCTCGGTGTGCCGGAGTGGGCTCGTGAAACGGTTGCTGCCCGTGCTGGCGACGCGAAGCGTTTGGAGGGCCTCATTGCCCCTGGTGAGTACATCATCGACCCGCACGCGAGCGCCGAGGATATTCTTTCGGATCTGGTGACGCGCTCTGCGAAGCAGTATGACGCAACCGACATTGTCAACCGCGCGCAAGTGATTGGCTTGAGCCCGTACGAGTTGCTTGTCGCTGCGTCCTTGGTTGAGCGTGAGGCGCCGGCCGGAGAGTTTGACAAGGTCGCTCGCGTCATCTTGAACCGTCTCGATGAGCCGATGCGACTGGAATTCGACTCCACGGTGAACTACGGGCTGCCGAGCGTTGAGGTTGCAACCACAGATGAAGACCGCAAGCGGGTTACTCCGTGGAACACGTACGCAATGGATGGCCTGCCGCAAACACCGATTGCATCTCCGTCCATTGAGGCGATCGATGCAGTAGAGCACCCAGCTGACGGCAACTGGCTGTTCTTCGTCACCGTGGACAAGGACGGCACAACCATCTTCAACGACACGTTCGAGCAGCACCTCAATGACACGCAGCGCGCGATCGATTCAGGCATCCTGGACTCGCAGCGTTAGTTATGGAGTCGTCGCGCAGCATGAACTCAGCCAAACCTGTGTCGGGGACTGTGACGAATCGGGCAGCGGTCCTCGGTTCACCGATCGAGCACTCCTTATCGCCGGTTCTTCACAATGCGGGTTACGAGGCGGCGGGCCTCACTGGGTGGCATTACTCGCGCCAACAGTGTGTTGCAGATGATTTGGCTGATCTCGTCCGCAACGCCGATCCGAGTTTCCGGGGCTTTTCTGTAACCATGCCGTGCAAGTTTGCCGCTCTCGCGGTGGCGGATGAAGTCACTGACAGGGCACGTGAGATCGGCTCCGCAAACACACTGACGCGTATCGACGACAACCGTTGGCGCGCCGACAACACTGACTGCGAGGGCGTGATTGCTGCCATTGGGGAGCTACTTGGTCCCGATTCCCCGGTTCACGCCGTTATCGTTGGCGCGGGCGGTACAGCGCGCGCAGTCATGTGGGCCTTGCGGCATATTGGAGTCCGTGAGGTAACCGTGGTCAACCGCACTGACCGCAGCGGGGAGTACACAGACCTTGCTGCGGAGATGGTGCTTAACTTCGTGGATTTCGAGGCACCTCTAGCGGACATTACGTCCGCATCGGACCTCGTCATTTCGACTGTCCCCGCCGGGGCAGCTGACTACGTGGCATCCGATCTTGCACACGCCCCGGTGTTTGACGTGATCTACGACCCGTGGCCCACGCGGCTCGCCGTAGAGGCTGCAGCGAACGGCTACCGCACCGTTGGTGGACTGTCGATGCTTGCCGGACAGGCGTACGCTCAGTTCGAGCAATTCACCGGTGTGGACGCACCGCGACAGGCGATGCGCGACGCGCTGATGCGGCACGCGAACTCGTAAGAAGCAGCTCGCTTGCCAGAGCGGTTCGAAGTACTCAACTTCGGTACGCTGTCCATATGGAATTCGGGGGAGTTTTGGGGGCCACTGTTGCTGCCTGCTGGACAGCGGCCCTGATGGTGTTTGATGTTGCGTTTCGGCGTCTGCCGAATGCGCTGACAGTGCCGCCGGCCATTGTGGCGCTGATTGCTTGCCTTCTCGCGCCATTTCTTGGTGAGGCGACGTTGCTGTGGGCACTGCTGTGGCCGGGGCTGTATCTGTTTTCGCCTCAGGGGGTCGGTGGTGGGGACGTTAAGTTGGCGCTGCCGCTGGCGATGGTGTGTGTGATCTCCGGAAAACTGCCGGCGGTACTCGTTGCGATTGGTGTGTCCGGCCTGCTCACAGTCTTAATGGCGTGGTTAAGTCGCAGCCGAACCGTCGCACATGGTCCATCGATGCTTGCCACAACGTGGCTCGTCGTAATGTATTTCGGGGTATAAGCACATCTATCGCAGCTGCTTGTGCGAGAATGTCGCCATGCTTCGTTGGACTACAGCCGGTGAATCGCACGGCCAGGCCCTCGTAGCCCTCGTTGAGGGCATGCCTTCTGGGGTGCCGGTATTGAAAGAAGAAATTGCTCATCAGCTCGCTCGTCGCCGTCTCGGTTATGGCCGTGGCGCGCGAATGAAGTTTGAGGCAGATGAGCTCACTTTGCTGACGGGCGTCGTGCACGGCTCATCTATCGGTAGCCCGGTGGCTATCCAGATTGGCAACACCGAGTGGCCGAAGTGGACCACGATCATGTCTGCTGAGCCGGTTGATGCCTCTGACCCTGAGGTGGCAAAAGAGTTGAGCTCTGGTCGCGGTGCGTCGTTGACCCGTCCGCGTCCGGGGCACGCCGATTTCGCCGGCATGATCAAATACGGTTTCGGTTCTGCACGTCCTGTGCTTGAGCGTTCCTCTGCACGAGAGACTGCTGCCCGCGTAGCAGCCGGTACGGTTGCCCGTAGCTACCTGCGTGAGGTTCTCGGGGTTGAGGTGTTTTCCCATGTGGTGTCGATTGGGGAGTCGGTGCCGTACGCAGGAGAATCGCCAAGCTTCGCCGATATTGAGGCAATTGATGCTTCCCCTGTTCGTGCGTTTAACAAGGACGCCGAGGCGGACATGGTCGCGTGCATTGAGGCTGCGAAGAAGTCGGGCGACACGCTCGGCGGGATCGTTGAGGTCATTGTGGATGGGCTGCCGATCGGCCTTGGCTCCCACATTTCTGGCGAACGACGCTTGGATGCGCAGTTGGCAGGCGCGCTGATGGGTATCCAGTCGGTGAAAGGCGTCGAAATCGGCGACGGTTTCGAGGAGGCGCGTCGCCGTGGATCGCAGGCACACGACGAAATCGAGCGTACCGAAGATGGTGTGCGGAGGCTGACCAACCGTGCAGGCGGTATCGAAGGTGGCATGACGAATGGGGAGCAGTTGCGCGTTCGCGCTGCGATGAAGCCCATCTCGACTGTCCCTCGTGCCTTGAAGACGGTTGATATGAGCACCGGCGACGCTGCCACGGGGATTCACCAACGCTCCGATGTCTGTGCCGTGCCCGCTGGTGGTGTCGTTGCAGAGGCAATGGTTGCGCTTGTTCTGGCACAGGCTGTCTCTGAGAAATTCGGGGGAGACACGATTGAGGAGGTGAAGCGCAACGTAGAGTCGTACAAGGAGTACGTCGCACAACGTCTTGCGTTTGATCAAGTTAGGGATGCCGATGACTGAGCTCACTGATTTGCAGGCAGTAGAGGCATGCAACGAGGAGTCAACAAATACAAGTCCGGCGACGGTTCATACGGCTCCTCGCGTGGTGCTCGTCGGTATGCCGGGGTCAGGTAAGTCAACGATTGGTCGTCGAATAGCTAGCGCGCTGAACCTGCCGATCATGGATTCGGATCTGCTCATCGAACAGGCTGAAGGCAAAGCGTGTGGCGAGGTGTACGCCGAGTTGGGTGAGGATGCCTTCCGTGAGCTCGAAGTCGGGTTTGTGGCACGTGCTCTGGCCACCGGTGGGGTAGTCAGCCTCGGCGGCGGTGCGATCGTGACCGAGGAAGTGCGACAGCTGCTGCAGCGCCACACTGTTGTTTGGATCGATGTCAGCGCGGAAGAGGGTATTCGCCGCACAGCACAGGATTCCACTCGACCAGTGCTTGACAGTGATGATCGCGAGCAGCGTTACCGCGACCTCATGGATCAACGTGAACCGCTGTACCGCGAAGTGGCCACGTTCCGCGTCCGCACGGACGCGCGGCCACCGCAGCGTGTTGTCGCAGAGATTTTGGGTTTCATCGACGGCGAGTAGTTTCCGTCAGGCTTCAGTTCTGTCAAGCGAAGGAGCAAACAATGGCAGTGGTATCCGTCACGGGCCCAAGTCCGTACGACATTCATATTGGCAGCAATAACCTTGACGCCGTAGCAGGTCACCTTGCGGATTCCGGCGCACGCCGTGTGCTGGTGGTCCACCAGGAACCGTTGCGTGCCGTTGCTGAGGACCTTGAGCACATGCTTGAGCAAGCGGGCCTGGCGCCGGTCTTGGCATGTGTTCCCGATGCGGAGGCTGGAAAGGATCTTCCGGTGCTTTCCCACTTGTGGGACGTGTTGGGGGAGCACGGGTTCTCGCGCCAGGACGCCGTTGTCGGTTTGGGTGGCGGCGCTGTGACAGATCTTGCCGGTTTCGCCGCGGCCACGTGGATGCGCGGCATCAAGGTTGTGCATGTGCCGACGACATTGCTCGCCATGGTTGATGCGGCAGTCGGCGGCAAGACTGGCATCAACACGACCGCAGGTAAAAATCTCGTCGGTGCGTTCCACGAGCCGAATGCGGTGTTTATTGATCTCGCTCGTATTGCAACGCTGCCTGAGCAAGAGGTTGTTTCAGGTTCTGCTGAGTTGGTAAAGACGGGCTTTATTGCGGACCCGCGGATTTTGGAGCTCTATCAGGAGGGCCCAGAGCATCACTGGGCGGAGCTTGTCGAGCGCTCTGTCAGCGTAAAAGCCAAGGTCGTGGGGGAGGACCTCAAGGAAGCTGGGCTGCGCGAGATTCTTAACTATGGCCACACTCTGGGCCATGCGATCGAACGTCGCGAGCATTACATGTGGCGCCACGGCAATGCCGTCGGGGTGGGCATGATGTTTGTGGCACACCTTGCTCATGCGCGCGGGCTTATCGACGATGACCTGGTCGCCCTCCACGAGACCGTCATCAGTGGTGCGGGACTTCCCACGCGCTACGAGGCCGGTGCGTTTGAAGAGTTGCATGAGGCGATGCTTCTGGACAAGAAGAACCGCGACGGCAAGATCCGATTTGTCGTCCTGGACGGCCTTGGGTCCTGCACTCGCCTGGAGGACGCAACTGTGGAAGAGATGCGCGCGGCGTACGCAAAGATTTCGGAGTAGAACATGAAAATCTTGGTACTCAATGGTCCGAACCTCAATCGACTCGGCAAACGCCAACCGGAGGTGTATGGGACGGTCACGCTGGCGGACGTCGAAAAGCAATTGCACGATCACGCAGCCGATCTTGGGGTTGAAGTGGAGTGCCGCCAGTCCAACTACGAGGGCCAACTCATTGACTGGGTGCATGAAGCAGCCGATAACACTTGGCCGGTGATCATTAACCCGGGTGGTTTTACCCATACCTCGGTTGCGCTTCGTGATGCACTGGTAGAACTAAATGATCACCAAGGTTTTATTGAGGTGCATATTTCGAACGTGCACGCGCGCGAGTCGTTCAGGCACCATTCGTACCTCTCGCCAATCGCCGTAGGCGTGATCGCGGGGTTGGGTACGGAAGGCTACCGGCTCGCGTTGGACTACTTCGCAAGGAGGAAATGATGGCATTGGCCGATACTCGTTTTGAAACTCGTCGGAGGAAACTCTCGTCGCAACTTGCGGCACAGCGTATCGACGACATGCTGGTCACCCATTTGACCCACGTGCGTTACCTGTCTGGTTTCTCCGGCTCGAACGGCGCGCTTCTGGTGTCGAAAGACCGTACTGCGAAGATCGCAACCGACGGTCGTTACACCACTCAGATTGCTGAAGAGGTCCCGGATATCAAGGCGACGATTGCTCGCGCGACAGCAACCGAGTTGTTGTCGCAGGTTACCGAAGGCCACCGTGTGGGCTATGAGGCCGATTTCGTTTCCGTTGCGGAGCTCAAGCGCCTCGAGGATGCATGCCCGGAGGGCGTAACCCTTGTGCCGGTTTCTGGCGTGATTGAAGGGATCCGCTTGTTTAAGGACAACCTTGAACTCACCCGTCTGACTGAGGCTGCCGAGCTGGCCACACAGGCGTTGGAGGAACTCGTCGCCGCAGGAGAATTGCGAGCAGGCCGTTCTGAGCGTGACATTGCCGCTGACCTTGAGTACCGCATGCGTCGACTTGGTGCAGAACGCCCAAGTTTTGACACGATTGTCGCCTCCGGCCCGAACGCCTCGAAGCCACACCATCAGGCCGGCGACCGTCTTATCGCCGAAGGCGATTTGGTGACCATTGATTACGGTATGCACCGCCTCGGGTTCAACTCCGATATGACCCGTACGTTTGCTATCGGGGAAATCGGTCAGTTGGAGCGCGAGATTTACGAAGTGACGCTTGCATCCCAGCTTGCTGGCGTGAAGGCAGCCACGGCGGGAACGGCACTTGTGGATGTAGACAAGGCCTGCCGCGACGTTATTGAAGAGGCAGGCTTCGGCGAGTACTTCGTTCACTCCACTGGCCACGGTGTCGGCCTGGACGTGCATGAAGCCCCGTCTGCCGCACAGACCGGCAAGGGAGACCTAAAGGAAGGTATGACCCTGACCATTGAGCCGGGGATCTACATTCCGGGCAAGACCGGTGTGCGTATCGAGGACACGTTGATCATCACATCAGGGAAGCCACGGATTATCACCAAGTACCCGAAGGAATTGACGGTGCTGTAGCATTGCTGTGTTTGTACACGTTCCGAAACAATTACGAGGAAGGTACCACCCATGGCAACTACCGCCGATTTTAAGAACGGTCTTGTGCTGAAGGTCGATGGCAAACTGCAGCAGATCGTTGAGTTCCAGCATGTCAAGCCCGGTAAGGGACCGGCATTCGTGCGCACCAAGCTTAAGGATGTCGTCTCCGGAAAGACCGTTGAGAAGACGTGGAACGCAGGTGTGAAGGTGGAGACCGCGACGGTTGATCGTCGCGATATGACCTACCTGTACAACGACGGCACGAGCTACGTTGTCATGGACGACAAGACCTTCGAGCAGTTCGAGCTGCCGGCCGACAAGTTCGGCGATGCAGCACGCTTCCTGCTGGAGAACATGCATGTTCAGGTTTCTTTCCACGAGGGTGAAGCACTTTTCGCTGAGCTTCCGATCTCTGTGGACCTCAAGATCGAGCACACCGAGCCGGGTCTGCAGGGCGACCGTTCCACCGGTGGTACCAAGCCGGCAACGCTGGAGACTGGTGCTGAGATCCAGGTTCCGCTGTTCCTGGAAACCGGCAACGTGGTCAAGGTTGACACGCGTACTGGCGAGTACCTCTCTCGCGTGAACAACTAATGCTCGACTACAAACGTCATGGCGCCCGTTACCGGGCGCGCCGTCGTGCGGTAGACATGCTGTTCGAGGCGGAGACACGGGATATCGATCCGGTTGCCATCGTTGAGGACCGCACTGAGCTTTCGCGGAATCCGTTGAACGCAGTTGCGCCGGTTGCTGACTACACTCGCGAGATTGTCGCAGGCGCTGCGGAGAAGCTCGACGACTTGGACGATGCGATTGAGCGCTCACTCAGCGAGGACTGGGAGCTGTTTCGTCTGCCAGCCGTCGACCGTCAGATCCTGCGCGTGGCCGCCTGGGAGATCTTGTTTAACGACGAGGTCGATGCGCCGATCTCGATCAAGGAAGCGGTCGAGATGGCGTCTGAGTACTCAGGTGCCAAGGCTGCGCCCTACATCAACGCGGTGTTGGATCGGATTGCCTCGTCCGTTGATCCGAATTCTCCGTTTTTCGTTGTACCTGATGGTGAACATGCCGACGAGGAGGAGGGTCAACCTGACGGCCTCGGCGACACCGAGAGCGACGAGGAGTAGCTTCCTCAGTATTTGCGAAGCGCATTGGAGCCGTTACTGATTGTTGTTCGCACTTGCCGTATTTTGTGCGGAAGAGGCAGACATCAGTAGCGGCTTTTGTTATGCGAACGATCTTCAAGAAAGGATGCCATGTCGAAACTCACTGTTGAAGAAGCGAAGCAATTTCGGGTCGGTCCCGACTTTCAACTTGCGGATGTAGATCCAACAGCGACACCCGGGGTGAAGGATGCCGCTGAGGTGTTTAATGACTACGACGATGAACTCGATGACCTGCAAAGGCGGCTGTACGCCAACGGTCGCGTAGGCAACGAGGATGCGGGCTCGGTGCTGTTGGTGCTGCAGGGGATGGATACGTCAGGCAAAGGCGGGATCGTCCGCCACGTCGTCGGTGCGACCATGGACCTTCAAGGCGTACACGTCCAGGCGTTCGGGCGTCCAACGGAGGAGGAGGCATCTCATGATTTCCTCTGGCGGTTCTACGACCACCTCCCAAAACCTGGGCAGATCAGTGTCTTCGACCGTTCCCATTACGAAGATGTACTTGTGCAGCGCGTGAAACAGATGGCTTCACCGGAGGAGATTGAGCGCCGCTACGGAGCAATCGTTGAGTTTGAACAGGAGATTGCCGCCCGTGGCACCAAGATCATCAAGGTTATGCCACACATCTCACGGGAGTTTCAGGCAGAGAACCTGAAGAAGCGCATTCTGCGGGAAGACAAGCACTGGAAGTACAACCCGGGTGATATCGATGATCGTCGGCTCTGGAGCCAGTACATGGCGGCGTATCAGATCGCAATGACGCGCACGTCGACGGAATCTGCGCCGTGGTATTGCATTCCTTCGGACGATAAGAAGTACTGCCGCAGTGTGGTGAAAGCGTTGCTTTACGACGCTTTAGAGTCGCTCAACCCGACGTGGCCCGAGCCCGACTTCGACGCTGAAGTCGAGCTTGAGCGATTGGAGAACTCCTAGTCCTCGTCGGGGGCAGGCGCAGATTTAGACTGCGCTGCGCTTGCTTCCTCAGCGGTGCGCTTGATCTCGCCCACCAGCACCTGCATGGCATCTTGGGTTTCCAACACACCAGCAACAGCGGCCTTGAGCGAGGACGCGAGTTGCTCGTCGCTTAGCCCTGCGCCGATCGCGATTTCCGATTCGGTGCGCACAACGATCGTCTCGGTGCGGTTGACCACGAGCGCACGCGCGTCGAGGTACGAGCTGTTGACCTGGTTTGCGGCCAGGTACAAGGTGGCATCGGGCGTGTCGGACGGGGTGTCGGTAACCGAGTCCGCACGCAGGATCAACACTGAGTCCAACAGGACAAACAGCAGGTTGAATCCCTTGTAATGGGCGTGGCCTGCGCGGCCAGACGGGTCGTCGGAAACTTCGATGCCCTGCTTCGCCATCGTTTCGATGACGCGGTCGATGGTTACTTGAGTTGCGGTGCTCACTGCTGCGGTTCCTCCCAGTTCACGACGGTCGGGAAAGTGGTTTTGAGGTAGTCGAATGCCTGAAGCGTGGCGTCGATAGACGTCACAATGAAAGAGCCGAGCTGGTTGAATGAGGCTCCATCGGCGATGTTCATCGAGCGAATGGCGCTCACAGCCAGGTTGTCCTCACCGCGTTCGAAGAAACGCAGGGTCGGTGCAAAATGCGTCTGGTTGTGCTCGTTGCAGGCAAACAGCACCTGCGATGCGCTATCGCGGGGAAACTCGCCACGCCACAGGGCCTCGAAGATGAGGTGATCGCCGTCGAGGGCAATGACGATTGCTGCGTTGATAAAACCAGAGCGCACGGCTTGATCTTCGACGCGGTATTCAAGGTTTTCTTCCTCAAAAATCGCGGCGATTGCTTCGGTAGTCACCGGTTCCGGAACGTTGCGTTCTGGGTGCTCGTTGGGCTGGATGGCTTCAGTCTCTTCTGTAGTCACACTTGCGAGAATACCCATCTGGGTGAAACTCCTCGCGATGGCGCGGTGCTGGTGCTAATGTGAAGCGCAGTCTCCGAGACTTCACACGGCCCCGATAGGCGGGACCGCGTCGATATTTCCTTTAAATGCCGCACAGAGAGGCGGGGAAGGAGGTTCGATGAGTGGAAACGAACGGTCGACGGTTGAGCTGCTGAACGCTCAGGACGTCGGTCGCACTGTTGCACGCATCGCGCACCAGATCATCGAGAAGACAACGCTGGACGACAGAGACGGACCGCAGGTCATTCTGCTGGGGATCCCGTCCGGTGGTGTTCCGTTAGCGCAGCGTATTGCGGAAGCGGTTGAAGAATTTTCAGGCGTGAGCGTGCCAGTAGGCAGTCTCGACGTCACTTTGTACCGCGACGATCTCCGCGACAAGCCACATCGGGCACTGCGCCCAACCCACATTCCGGTCGACATCGACGGGGCAATTGTCGTGCTTATCGACGATGTCTTGTACTCCGGCCGAACCATTCGCGCCGCCCTTGATTCGCTGCGCGACATCGGTAGGCCAGCCGCGATCCAGCTCGCAGTGCTGGTCGATCGTGGCCACCGGGAACTGCCAATCCGCGCGGATTACGTAGGCAAGAACATCCCCACATCGAAGGACGAAGATGTCACTGTCGCGATCGCCCAGCTCGACGGCGAAGATCGCGTGACCCTGGAACGGGAGGCGTAAATGAAGCACCTCATCGATATTGCAGATCTCAGCCGCGACGAGATCATCGAGCTAATGGATGAAGCGGACCGCTTCCGGGAAGCTCTGGATGGTCGTGAGATCAAGAAGCTTCCGACCCTGCGCGGCCGCACTGTGATGACGTTGTTCTACGAGAACTCGACGCGTACCCGCTCGTCGTTTGAGACAGCGGGCAAGTGGATGAGCGCCGATGTGATCAATCTGTCTGCGTCTTCATCTTCGGTGAAGAAGGGTGAATCGCTCAAAGACACCGCTGCAACCTTGGAGGCAATCGGTGCAGACGCGATCATCATGCGCCACCCTGCTTCGGGTGCGGCACAGCTTCTGGCCAAGTGGTTGCCGAATACAAGCATCGTGAACGCAGGTGACGGCCAGCACCAGCACCCGACACAGGCTTTGCTGGATGCGGTGACCATGCGCCAGCACATTGGCGATGTCGCTGGAAAGCGCGTCCTGATCGTCGGCGATATTTTGCACTCCCGTGTTGCTCGCTCGAACGTGGACCTGCTGCACATCTTGGGCGCAGAGGTTGTGTTGGTTGCGCCGCCGACGCTGCTGCCTACCGGTGTGGAGTTCTGGCCGGCACGTGTCTCGTATGACTTCGATGCCGAGATTGAGCACGCAGATGTCGTGATGATGCTGCGCGTGCAGGCCGAGCGCATGAACGGCGGGTTCTTCCCGTCGCACCGCGAATACGCCACCTTGTACGGCTTGAGCGTTGATCGAGCCGACCGCATGAAGGATTCGGCGTTGATCATGCACCCGGGTCCGATGCTGCGCGGCATGGAAATTAACTACGACGTGGCTGATCGCGACAATGCTGTCGTCCTTGGCCAGGTCTCTAACGGCGTGTACACCCGCATGGCCGTGTTGTTCACACTGCTCGCCGGCACTGGCGGCGAAGAAGGAGCGATCAAGTGACCAAGCTTGCACTCAACAACGTTCGTCCATATGGCGAGGACGTGACCAGCATTCTCATTGACGTGGAAGACGGTGTCATCGACTCCATTGGGGACAACCCGTTTGACGATGCTGATGAAACCATCGACTGTGGTGGCAACGTGTTGCTTCCTGGTCTCGTCGATATGCACGTGCACCTGCGTGAGCCGGGCCGCGAGGACACCGAAACCATCGCTACCGGCTCGGATGCTGCCGCCAAGGGAGGCTTCACCGCTGTATTCACCATGGCGAATACCAACCCAGTGATCGACCAGCCGTTCCTCGCCGAGGCGGTGTGGGAGAAGGGGCAGACCTACGGCAAGTGCGATGTCTACCCAGTTGGCTCCATCACTAAGGGGCTGGAAGGCAAGTCGCTCACCGAGATCGGTCTGATGGCCCGCAGCGGTGTGCGCATGTTTTCCGACGATGGCAAGTGCGTCAACGACCCGCAGCTCATGCGCCGCGCTATCGAATACGCCAAGGCACACGACGTGATTCTTGCCCAGCATGCGGAAGACCACCGCATGACCGAGGGCGCTGTAGCCCACGAAGGCGAGCAGGCAGCGCGCCTGGGGCTTCGCGGTTGGCCGCGTGTCGCGGAGGAATCCATCGTCGCACGCGACGCCATCATGACTCGTGACTACGGTGGTCGTTACCACCTCTGCCACGCGTCGACCGAAGGCACGGTCGAGCTGCTTCGCTTCGCCAAAGCACAGGGCATCAACGTTACGGCAGAGGTCACCCCGCACCACCTGCTGCTTACCGACGAAATGCTGTCCACCTACGACGGTCTCTTCCGCGTCAACCCTCCACTGCGCGAAAAGCGCGACGCTGAAGCGCTCAAGCAAGCGCTTCTCGACGGCACCGTGGACGTCATCGCCACCGACCACGCTCCTCACGGATCTGAAGACAAGTGCGTGGAGTTCGAGCACGCCAAGCCAGGCATGCTCGGCCTAGAAACGTCCATGGCGATCGTGCACCGAGTCTTCGTCGAATCGGGTCTTGCTGACTGGCGCTTCGTGGCCAAGGTCATGAGCGAGCGCCCTGCCGAAATTCTGCGGCTTGAGGACCAGGGCCGTCCGATCGCGGTTGGCGAGCCAGCAAACCTGACCTTGATTGATCCGCAGGACACCTGGACCGCAAAGGGCAAGGATATGGCGTCGAAGGCGTCGAACACTCCCTACGAAGGCATCGAATTTAACGCACGCGTAGTTGGCACCTGGCTGCGCGGCACCCAAACCTACTCTGCAAAGAAGGCCTAAACCCATGACACAAACACAGCAGCAGCGCACCCGCGCACAACTCGTCCTCGACACAGGCGAGAAATTCACCGGCTTCGTCTTCGGCGCAGCACCGGAAGGTGACATTGAAGGCGATCTCAAGAGCATCATCGATATGTTCGGTTACGAGCGCGAAATGTGCTCTGCCGATAACGACGGCAAGATCCTGGTGTTCGCTACACCGCACATCGGCAATGTTGGCTGGACAGGTGAAGGAGCAGGGGAGGGACGTACGGCAATCACGGCAAAAGCCGTGGTGATCCGCGATCTCGCTCGCATCGCATCGAACCAGGAAGCAAAGCACAGCCTGGAAGAAGAAATGAAGGCGCAGGGCATTACCGGCATCTGGGGTGTAGACACCCGCAGGCTGGTTCGCCACGTCTCTCAGGCGCAGCACGAGGGTAAGTCGGTGCGCGTGCAGGTAATCGTCGAAAAGCAAGAAGCTTAAAAGAAAGACCAGGAGAAACATTATGAAGCGAGAAGATCTCAACCACGTCCTGGTCATCGGCTCCGGGCCGATCGTCATCGGACAGGCGTGCGAGTTTGACTATTCCGGCACCCAGGCGTGCCGCGTGCTCAAAGAAGAAGGCCTGCGCGTCACCCTGGTGAACTCGAACCCGGCGACGATCATGACCGACCCTGAGTTCGCCGACCACACGTACGTAGAGCCGATCCAGCCGGAGTACATCGACCGCATCCTCGCCCGCGAGGCTGAGCAAGGCCACCCGGTTGATGCGATTCTGCCGACGCTTGGTGGGCAGACTGCGCTGAACACAGCCATCAAACTCGACCGCCTTGGCATTCTGGAAAAGCACGGCGTTGAACTCATCGGTGCAGACATCGACGCGATTGAGCGCGGCGAAGACCGCCAAAAGTTCAAGGACATTGTTGAAAAGATCGGCGGCGAGTCCGCCCGTTCCCGTGTCTGCTACACCATGGAAGAAGTGGAAGAAACCGTTGCGGAGCTCGGCTTCCCAGTCGTCGTGCGCCCGTCGTTCACCATGGGTGGTCTCGGTTCCGGCCTTGCCTATGACATGGATGACTTGCACCGCATCGCCGGCGACGGCTTGACCGCATCGCCAGAAGCGAACGTGCTCATTGAAGAATCCATCCTCGGTTGGAAAGAAATCGAGCTCGAGCTCATTCGTGACTCGGATGACAACTGCATTACGGTTGCGACGATTGAGAACGTGGATGCCATGGGTGTCCACACGGGCGACTCTGTCACGGTGGCGCCGGTGTTGACGATGACCGAGCCCGAGGTCACCAAGATGATCGAACAGGGCAAGGCCATCATCCGTGAAGTCGGTGTCAGGACCGGTGGCTGCAATATCCAGTTCGCCATCAATCCCAAAGACGGCCGCATGATCACGATCGAGATGAACCCGCGCGTGTCGCGTTCGTCTGCACTTGCGTCGAAGGCGACCGGCTACCCGATTGCAAAGGTGGCAACCCGACTAGCTATTGGCTACACGCTCGACGAGATTGCCAACGACATGACCGGTGGCGCGACCACTGCGCTTGAGGAGCCGTCCCTCGACTACGTCATCGTCAAGATGCCACGCTTTACCTTTGAGAAGTTCCCGGGCTCGGACGAGACTCTGGGCACCTCCATGAAGGCGGTTGGCGAGGCCATGGGTATTGGCCGCAACTACATCCAGGGCCTGAACAAGGTCATGCGCTCGATGGAAGACAAGCCAAACGGCTTCTGGACTCGTTCCGACGAGTACGTCGCAGGAGAGCGTGCAAATGACGTCGCAGCGGTACTCGAAGACCTTAAGGTGCCGACCGACAAGCGTCTCTACGATGTCGAGCTTGCGCTTCGCCTCGGCGCGAGCGTTGATGAGGTCTACGCAGCCTCCGGTATCGATCCGTGGTTCCTCGAGGAAGTCGCTGGGCTGGTCGAATTCCGCCAGGTGCTTATCGACGCCCCTGTGCTCGACGCAGATCTTCTGCGTGAGGCAAAGGCTCAAGGCTTGTCCGACGCCCAGATTGCTACGCTGCGCCCAGAACTCGCGGGCGAAGACGGCGTGCGTCAACTGCGATGGACGCTGGGTATCCACCCGACCTTCAAGACCGTGGACACCTGCTCGGGCCAGTACGAGGCGAAGGTTCCGTACCTGTACTCGGCGTACGAACTCGACCCGGCTGCCGAGTCTGAGGTTGACCAGTTCACCGGTGCAAAGGAAAACAGCAAGGGCAAGGTCATCATCCTGGGCTCTGGTCCGAACCGCATTGGTCAGGGCATCGAGTTCGACTACTCCTGTGTCCACGCCGCCCTGGAACTATCCCGCGTCGGCTACGAGACCGTGATGGTCAACTGCAACCCGGAGACCGTTTCTACCGACTACGACACCGCGGACCGTCTCTACTTCGAACCGTTGACGTTCGAAGACGTGATGGAGATCTACCGTGCGGAAGCCGCTACCGGTGAGGTTGCTGGCGTTATTGTGCAGCTCGGCGGTCAGACCCCGCTGGGCCTCGCGCAGCGTCTCGCGGATGCGGGCGTGCCGGTCGTCGGTACGAGCCCCGAGGCAATCGATCTGGCGGAGGACCGTGGCGAGTTTGGCAAGGTGCTCGAAGCAGCCAAGCTTCCAGCTCCCGCATTTGGCACCGCAACCTCCTTCGAAGAGGCTCGCGAAGTGGCCAACAAGGTTGGTTACCCCGTCCTCGTGCGCCCGTCTTACGTGCTCGGAGGCCGTGGCATGGAGATCGTTTATGACGAAGACTCCCTGCGCAACTACATCGAGCGCGCAACCGAGCTCAGCCCGGACCACCCAGTGCTTGTGGACCGCTTCCTTGACAACGCCATCGAAATTGACGTCGATGTGTTGTCTGACGGCAACGAGGTCTACCTCGGTGGTCTGATGGAACACATCGAGGAAGCCGGCATTCACTCTGGCGACTCCGCCTGTGCGCTTCCGCCGATGACGCTCGGCCCCGACGACATTGAAAAGGTCCGTCGCTCCGCTGAGGCACTCGCTCACGGTATCGGGGTGAAGGGGCTGATGAACGTCCAGTTCGCATTGAAGGACGACATCCTCTACGTCATCGAGGCAAACCCGCGCGCGTCGCGTACGGTGCCGTTCGTCTCCAAGGCGACCGGCGTCCACCTTGCGAAGGCTGCAGCACGCGTCATGCTCGGCGCGACGATCGCTGAACTTCGCGACGAGGGCCTCATCCCGTCCGACTACGATGGCGGATCCTTGCCGCTGAACCACCCGATCGCTGTGAAGGAAGCGGTACTGCCGTTTAGCCGCTTCCGCCGCCCAGACGGGTCGATTCTGGACACCATCCTCGGCCCGGAAATGAAGTCCACCGGTGAGGTCATGGGGCTTGCCCCGTCGTTCGGTGTGGCATTTGCTAAGACCCAGGCCGCTGCTTACGGCGAACTGCCAACGGAGGGCACGGTCTTTGTCTCCCTGGCTAACCACGACAAGCGCACCCTGATCTTCCCGATCCAGCGTTTGTCCACCATGGGGTTCAAGGTGATCGCGACGGCAGGTACAGCGCAAATGCTGCGCCGCAACGGCATCGAATGCGAAGTAGCACTCAAGGGCTCCGAAGTCCGCGAAGGTGCGAAGGGCCGTTCCATCGTGGAGCGGATCTTGGACGGCGAGATTGATCTCATCCTGAACACTCCGGCGGGCTCGACAACCGCGCGCCACGATGGCTACGACATCCGTGCCGCAGCCGTGATCGCGGATGTACCGATCATGACCGATGTGCAGGGTGTTACCGCCACAGTCCAAGGCATCGAAGCAGTGCGCAGCAACTCCATTGATGTGACCAGCCTCCAGGAGCTCGAGCACAGCGTCTCCAAGAACGCAGAGGGTGGCCAGTAGTGGTACAGCCCCATGCCTCCTTCGGGGAGCGTCTCGTTGCCGCTGGTAACGAATATGGCCGACTGTGTGTAGGCATCGACCCGCACGCGGCGCTGCTAGACAAGTGGGGTCTTCCGGACACCATTGATGGTCTGCAACGGTTTTCCTCGGCTTGTGTTGAGGCCTTTGCAGGATCAGTTGCGTTGGTCAAGCCACAGGTTGCCTTCTACGAGCGGTTCGGCTCTGCGGGTTTCGCGGTGCTCGAGGAGACCCTCGCCGCACTCCGTGAGAGCGGGACGCTCGTCGTCGCGGACGCCAAGCGCGGCGATATCGGCTCCACGATGGCTGGATACGCCGCCGCGTGGCTGCAACCAGGCTCACCGTTGGAAGCGGACGCGCTCACGCTGACACCGTATCTGGGTGTCGGGTCGCTGGAGCCTGCCATCTCACTTGCTGCAGCGCACGGTAAGGGCGTGTTCGTGATGTCTGCGAACTCCAACCCTGAAGCTGAAGCGTTCCAGACGAGTGAAATCGATGGGCGCATGGTGTCGCAGTGGATGGTCGATGAATGCGCCACGTACAACCAGGGCGCTGCAGTAGGCCACGTTGGTGTCGTTGTCGGTGCAACTGTGGCGAAGCCGCCGGTGCTCGACGCGCTCAATGCTCCAGTGCTTATGCCTGGGGTCGGAGCGCAGGGAGCGACGATGGAAGACGCGGCGCAGATTGCAGGTGCAAACGCACACCTGGTGTTCCCGAATGTTTCCCGTTCCGTCTTGTCTGCTGGACCGGACGTTACTGAACTGCGGAAACGTGTCGCTGAACTGGTAAAACAGCCATAACTAGCGGGTCCATTTCATCGGCTGAGAAAAACCCTGGTAGTTTAGGTGCGTCGCAACGGTGACATGGAGAAATGCAGCAAGAATGCGCTCCATTTTCCCGGTGCCAACCAGATGCAGTGTTAGACTGTGTCGGATGCGGTGCGCCTTCTGAAACGCAGAGTGTGGAGGAGGCCCCGCGCCGGCACGAGTCGGCCTGAACATATTGAATGAACTACCTACATGGAGGAACCCGTGGCACTTCCACAGTTGACCGATGAACAGCGCAAGGCAGCCCTCGAGAAGGCGGCTGAGGCTCGCAAGAAGCGCGCTGAGCTGAAGGCCTCCCTGAAGCGCGGCGAGACCACGCTCAAGGACGTGCTGGAGAAGGCTGACACCGACGAGATCATCGGCAAGACCAAGGTTTCCGCTTTGCTCGAGGCCATGCCGAAGGTTGGCAAGGTCAAGGCTCGCGAGATCATGGAGGAGCTGGAGATCGCTCAGACCCGTCGCCTGCGTGGCCTGGGTGAGCGTCAGCGTCGTGCTCTGCTCGAGCGCTTCGGCTTCGAAGAGAACTAAACATGGCTGAGGTGGCGCCCCGCGGGCAGCTGGTCGTTTTGGCCGGACCGTCTGCCGTAGGTAAGTCAACGGTGGTTAGCCGCCTGCGCGGCGAGGTGCCGGACCTCTACTTTTCTGTCTCGATGACAACTCGAGCTCCACGCCCGGGCGAAGTCGATGGTAGGGATTACTACTTCGTCTCCTCGAATGATTTTCAACAGCGCATCGATGCTGGTGAGATGCTGGAATGGGCTGACATTCACGGAGGCCTTCAGCGCTCGGGCACGCCTGCGGGTCCGGTCCGTGAAGCTCTTGCAGACGGGCGCCCGGTACTCGTAGAGGTGGACCTCGCAGGTGCTCGCAACATCAAGCAGCTCATGCCTGAAGCGCGTACAGTGTTCCTTGCACCCCCGTCGTGGGAAGTCCTCGTTGAACGTCTCACGGGTCGTGGGACCGAGACGGAAGCTGTGATTGAGCGCAGGCTCACCACCGCGCGCGAGGAGCTCGATGCGCAAGGGGAGTTCGACACCGTTGTTGTGAATGACGATGTCGACGATGCCGTTGCACACATTGCGCGCATCCTTCTAGGCGCAACATCCGACAACAATTAGCGAGTGGGTTTTAGTGACTGAATCAACCAATGACCTGTCGCAGGACACCGCTGTTGAGGAGACTCAGCAGGAACGTGTCTACGACACCCCGGACGGCATTACCGCGCCCCCGATCGATGAACTGCTGACGAAGGTCTCGTCGAAGTACGCTCTGGTGATCTTTGCAGCCAAGCGTGCACGTCAGATCAACAGCTTCTACCAGAACTCCGAAGATGGTGTTTTCGAGTTCATCGGCCCGCTGGTAACGCCAGAGCCTGGTGAGAAGCCGCTGTCGATCGCGCTGCGTGAGATCGAGGCAGGTCTCCTCGAACATGAGGAAGGCCAGTAAGCGCTTCTGCTAATGACGCCGTTGTGCGAGCCATTGGGGCTCGCACAACGGCGTTTTTGTATGCTTGGCCCACATGAACGAAGCCACGTCTGCCCCCAAGAACGTTGTGATCGGTGTCTCCGGTGGAATTGCTGCGTATAAGGCATGCCACTTGGTTCGCGACTTTAAAGAACATGGCGATAATGTGCGCGTTATCCCTACGGAAAGCGCGTTGTCGTTCGTGGGCGCAGCAACATTTGAGGCGCTGAGCGGAAACCCAGTTGATACTGGGGTATTCAAACGTGTCGACGAAGTCCAGCACGTCCGTCTCGGTCAAGAGGCCGATCTCATCGTTGTCGCACCTGCAACCGCTGATCTCATGGCTCGTGTCGCAGCAGGCCGAGCAGATGACCTGTTGGCTGCAACCATTCTTGTGGCCACATGCCCCGTCGTGCTTGCGCCTGCAATGCACACCGAAATGTGGAATAACCCAGCTACGCAACACAATGTAGAGGTGCTTCGTTCGCGTGGGATTACGGTTCTTGAGCCGGCGCATGGGCGCCTGACGGGAAAGGACACGGGTCCGGGTCGTTTGCCGGACCCTGAGGCGATTGCGCAGCTAGCCCGTACGGTGTTGGCAACCGGTCCAATGAAGCAGACGCTCGCAGGAACCCGCGTACTTATTAGCGCGGGAGGAACGCAAGAAAATATTGATCCTGTGCGTTTCATTGGTAACCGATCCTCTGGCAAGCAGGGGTTTGCGCTCGGGGACATCGCAGCGCAGCGGGGAGCACAGGTCACGATCGTGGCTGGAGCAACCGCGGAACTATCTGTGCCCTCAGGGGCGGAGGTGGTGCGTGTGCAATCCACACGTGAGATGAAAGACGCGATGGATGAGCGTGCCGCAGACGCAGACATCATCGTGATGGCGGCCGCCGTGGCCGATTACCGTCCAGAATCGGAAGCTACGACGAAACTGAAGAAGGGCAAGAGCGATGACGCGCTCTCCGTTGTTCGCTTGACCGAGAACCCGGACATCCTTAAAGGTCTCGTCGAAAAGCGAGATGCTGGCGAGACTCATGCCACGATCGTCGGGTTTGCAGCTGAGACGGACAACGAACTTGAGAATGGTCGCGCGAAACTCAAGCGTAAGGGCGCGGATTTGCTCATGCTGAACTCGGTTGCTGGTGGCAATGTGTTTGGCCAGTCAACTAACCGCGGCTGGTTGCTGAGTGCGTCCGGCGAAGAAGTGGAAATTGAGGACGGAACGAAACACGAGGTAGCCGCTCGGATCTGGAATGCGATTGAAAAGCTTCGCGCTTAGCTTTGCGTACTTAGACCGCTTGGTCTAGTGTGTTGGAGAATCAGCCTCAAGGCCACGTAAAGGAAAGATCCGTTGTCACTCGACACTTACTACCGACTGTTCACCAGTGAGTCCGTCACTGAAGGGCACCCAGACAAAATCTGCGATGCGATCTCGGACGCGATTTTGGACGACATGCTCGCGCAGGACCCACAGTCCCGCGTTGCAGTGGAAACGCTCGTTACCACTGGACAGGTTCACGTTGTTGGAGAGGTGCGCACGTCTGCGTACTCCAATATTGCGAAGATCGTGCGCGACAAATTGGTGGAAATCGGGTTCACCTCCTCCGAGGTTGGTTTCGACGGCAACAGCTGTGGCGTCAACATCGCAATCGGTGATCAGTCGCAGGAGATTGCGGATGGCGTGACCACCTCCCAGGAGGTGCGCGAACAGGCCTCCACTGAAGAGACTGACCAGTCTGGTGCGGGTGACCAGGGGCTAATGTTTGGGTACGCCTCCAACGAGACCCCTGAGTACATGCCGTTGCCGATTGCGACTGCGCACCGCCTTTCACGCCGACTGTCCCAAGTGCGCCACGAGGGCATCGTCGACGGCCTTCGCCCAGACGGCAAGACTCAGGTCACGTTTGCGTACGACGGTGATACCCCGGCGTTTATCGACACGATCGTGATCTCCACGCAGCACGACCCACACTTCACTGGTGAGGCACTTGAGAAGGCGCTGCGAGAGCACGTTATCGCTTGGGTCATGGAAGATGCCGGTCTGGAGAAGTTCTACCGCGAGGACACCAAGGTCCTGATCAATCCGTCTGGCTCGTTTATCTCCGGTGGTCCGATGGCGGACGCAGGCCTGACCGGACGCAAGATCATTGTGGATACCTACGGCGGTATGGCACGCCATGGCGGTGGCGCGTTCTCTGGCAAGGATCCCTCAAAGGTGGACCGCTCCGGCGCGTATGCGACACGTTGGGTGGCGAAGAACATTGTCGCTGCGGGCCTCGCAGACCGTGTTGAGGTTCAGGTTGCGTACGCAATTGGTCGTGCAACCCCGGTTGGCCTGTACGTGGAGACGTTCGGTACCGCCGCTGAGGGGCAGACCAACGAGTCGATCCAGCAGGCAGTGGAGAAGGTCTTCGATCTGCGACCGGATGCGATCATCCGTGATTTGGATTTGAAGCGCCCGATCTACAGCCAAACCGCTGCCTACGGCCACTTTGGTCGCACAGACATCGATGTGCCTTGGGAGCACACCGATAAGGTGGACGACTTGCGCGCAGCCGCAGGCGTTTAAGTTTCCTTCGAAGCCGCTTGGGGTTTGTCCCAGGCGGCTTTTTGCTGTTCAGACTTCTTGTGGTTGCGCAAGGCCACGATTCCGACAACCACGCCAATGAGGATTGGCAGCCAGATCTTGGAGTATTCGAGCGCAACAAGAACCCACTCGGGCAAGTCCGGGAGGTCGAATTCAGGCCAGTTGATCTGGGGGAGCGGAAGATCCATCTGGGGAAGGTGCGGGACCGGAAGATCCATGTGCGGCAAGGTGATGTCGGGAAGTTCCCAGTCCGGAAGGTATCGCAGAAGCCGGTCGATGATTCGGCTTACGATCGGACCGAGGACAATCACCGCCAGCGCCCAGCCACCTTTGCCCAAGCCTTCGGCCATAGGGATGAGTGTGCGCTTGAGCGAACTCGATTCCATTGTCCGACGCCGTTTCGCACCGCGTGAGCCTTCTGGAGGGTCGAACTCGACGATGGTGTCGCCCTCCCGAAACTCGACACTGAGCAGTTCGTCGAAGCCACTTGCACGCAGTTTAAGGTGAGGCTTTTGGCGGTCAACGCCGATCCCCATTGGAGTCTCGAGTTTTGCCCCGCCGTTTCCAAAAAGGGGGAGTCGCCCGCTGTTCACGTCGTTGTAGCGGTGCTGCACGGTGCCGTCGACACACACTTCCATGCGCTCACTCGGATTCTTTGCCCAGAGTTCGATGCGTTCGCGCAGGGTGTGCTCGTCTGTGGCTAGCGTACCTTCCTTGTCAGTCTCATCTCCGGGCCACTCAGGGTCCTCTGCCGCGAAGTCGCGGTCGAATCCCACACGCAGTTCGATAAGCCCATACTTCGGGTGGTTGAGGCTCCAGGTTTCCATCGGCTACACCTGCGCACTGCTTGTCGACGACATCGGGGCCGGCTGTTTGCGCACCAAAGACATCAGCCACGCGCAAAGCGCCGACACGACAGCCACGCCGAGTGCATAGATGAAGGTGCCGTCATTGAAGTAAAGGATCTTCGCCACCCAGAAACCGCCAGCGGCGGATAGTGGCAATGTCCAAGAGGGACGGAAGCAGGTGCCGTCGACAAGCCCTGCGATGGCGGCGACAGCAAAGATGAAACCAACGAGGAGCCATGGCGTGCCAGCGACGGGAATGAGGAGCGCAGGTGCGATCACATACAGTGCAAAAACGGCATAGGGAAATGCCTTGAGCCAACCTTCGCGGTCTGCAGTGTCTTCCGATTGCTCGTCTGTATGCTCGCCATGCTCGCCTGGATCAGTCATGGCGATGAAGTCTAACGGCTAATTCGCGTGGGTGTACACACGCCCCGGGACGGGGTCCTTAATCATCTCGTCGAGGCTTACCGGACGCAGCCCCTTGGCGCGCAGACCATCGATGATGCATTCCGCTGCGTTGATGGTCGGCTCGTGGATGTCGTGCATGAGCACAATCGATCCCGCTTGCGCCTGATTGACCGCTATGGAGCAGGTACGTGCGGTGTCACGGTGGCTCCAATCCATCGTGTCAACATCCCAAATTGCTAAAGAAAGCCCCCGCGCTTTGGACGAGTTGATCACACGGCCGTCGTAAGAACCGTAGGGCGGGCGCACCCAGTGCACCTTCACTCCCGATTGCTTCTCAATGGCAGCACTCGTGTCGCTGAGCTGTGACCCGATCGTCGCGTCGGACTGGCGCGCCAGGTCCGGGTGTGAATACGAGTGGTTGCCAATCGTGTGGCCCTCGGCGCGGATGCGGCGCAGGATCTTCGGGTTTGCATTGACGTTGTTACCGACGACGAAAAACGTCGCATGCGCATTCTTGCGCTTGAAGATGTCGAGCAGGCGCTCCGTACCGGGAACCGGTCCGTCGTCGTACGTAATTGCTACGCAATTGCTGCAGTTGGCCGCGTTAGGAGACAACGTTGGCTCCGCTGCCGGGACCACGGTTACCGGCACAGTCTCTTCTTCCTGCGGTGCAGGGCGCAGGTGAGGTGGCACGCTATCTCGAACTTGTTGGGGGAGTTGGTTGTATGCCTTGCGCCAGTTGTCCTGTACGGCTTGCTGTGCGCCTTGCGACGAGCCGTGGATGTAGGCGGATACGTTGTCGATCGGCGAGCCGTTACCTGGACTAAGTATCGGGCCAAGGGAGGAGCCTGCAAAAAGCAGTTGTGTCTGCTTGCTTCCTAGCGAAAGATTTGTGACGTCAACCGCATGTGCTTGGGGAGCAGTCATGGCTCCTGCGGCAACTGCAGTGGATATACAGACGGATAAGACTGCGGGAAGCAGACGTTTCATGGCGGAAGCGGGTCCCTCATCGGCGCGATTGATTTGTGATGCATCTATTACTACCGCACTGTTTCGCACAGCTGAGCCTTAGGTCCGGAGTGTCGTGTCGTGGCGTGGTTTAGAATGCTGCACCATGTCCAACACGCGAGCTGCCAACCTGCCTGTGGCCCGCGTGCTGCCTATGTTGGGGCTCGCGCACCTTGATCGGGCCTTCGATTATCTTGTCGACGAGCAGGATGCCGAAGCCGCACAGCCAGGCGTCCGCGTGCGGGTTCGGTTTGCAGGCAGGCTCGTGGATGCGATCGTGCTGGAGCGGGTGTCGTCGACAAGCCATGAAGGCTCACTGCGCTTCATCGAACGCGTTATCTCACCCGAGGTCGTGGCCCCGGAGCACACGCGCATGCTTATCGACGCACTCGCGGACCGGTACGCAGGCATCCGATCCGACATTTATCGCTCTGCAATACCCGCACGACATGCGAAAGCGGAAGAAACGGATACCTCCACACCATGGGTGGAGCTCGGGGAGATCGCCGAGCCGGACCTTTCCGCATGGACGACGTACACACACGGTGAGTCCTTCGTCGATGCCGTAGTAGAGGGAAAGCTGGCTCGTGCCGCGTGGCAGTTGGTGCCGGGCGAGGATTGGCCTGCCGCGCTTGCCGCACTCGCTGTCAAGGTGGCAAAGGACGGCGGTGGCGCGCTCATCGTGGTTCCGGACCAAGATGCTGTTGACCGTTGCGAGGAAGCGCTACGCGAGCTCGTTGCGGCAAAACAAGTGACGACTTTGACCGCCTCCCAGGGACCCCAAGCACGGTATTCCCGCTACCTGTCCGTTCTGCACGGCCAAGGGCGCATCGTGGTAGGGACCCGCTCCGCCGCGTTCGCGCCGGTGCAGAACTTGCGGTTGATGGTCGTGATGTTCGACGGCGATGACAACCTCGTGGATCCCCGCGCGCCCTACGTTCACGCCAGGGAGGTGCTCACGACGCGCTCGAGCCTTGAGCGCGCATGTTTGGTCATTGGCGGATTCTCACGCACAGCAGAGGCGCAACTGTTGGTGGAATCTGGCTGGATGCACGAACTGGTTGCACCCCGCCAAACGCTTCGTACACGTTCGCCTTACATTCACGCCGCGGGCGATTCTGACTTTGAGCTCGAACGGGATCCAAGGGCGAAACAAGCCCGTCTTCCTTCGTCAGCATTTGCGGCTGCGACGAAAGCCCTTGAGCGAGGCACTCCTGTGTTGTTCCAGGTTCCGCGCACCGGGTATATCCAATCACTCGCCTGTGGGCAGTGTCGTACACCGTCGCGTTGCCGTTGGTGCAACGGACCGCTGGGGTTGCCGTCCGGTGGTGAAGCAGCGGCACCGACATGCCGGTGGTGTGGCCGAATGGACCCTGCACATGTGTGTCCGGCATGCGGTTCCCGGCGTGTGCGGGCTGTCGTACTGGGCACCGAACGCACCGCAGAAGAGCTTGGCCGTGCGTTTGCGAAATATAGGGTCAAAACGTCCGGGGGCGATCGTATTTCGCGCACGATTGACGCGGGGCCTGCGATTGTCGTCGCCACGCCAGGTGCGGAGCCTCGAGTACCAGGCGGATACGGTGCTGCTGTGCTGCTTGACGCGTGGGCGCTCGTGCAACGCCCTGACTTAAGGGCAGTGGAGGACACGCTGTCGAAATGGATGGCTGCTGCCACGCTTGTCCAACCGCATGCCGATGGCGGAGAAGTCGTAGTGGTAGCGGAGCCGAGCATGCCGGTCGTGCAGCATCTCATTCGCTGGGACGCGCCGGGATTTGCAGCTGCAGAGCTGGCTTTGCGCCGCGAGGCGAGATTTCCGCCGGCGGTCCACGTTGCCGTGGTTGACGCGCCCCGAGACGCGCTGGAGCCGTTCTTTGAGCGCACCGACCTGCCGGACTACGCGGAGATCCTGGGGCCTGTGGATTTGCCCCCGGGTGTGCGTTTGCCCGGCGAGTGGGATCAGCGTGAGTACGGTCCGGCGCAGCGCATGCTGGTGCGCGCGCCGTTAACTGGGCGGTCTGCGCTGGGCAAGGCGCTGCGGGCAGGGGCAGTCGCGTGGACGACGTCGAAGCAGGAGCTGCCACTGCGTATCCAGGTCAATCCGGTGGATATCGGGTAAGCGAAATTTCGCTTGTCCAGGTCAGTACACTTGGCGTTCATGGCCATACGCGACATTCGTCTATTCGGGGATCCGGTGCTCAACACGGCAGCGGAGGAGGTGGATGTGTTCGACGAACGCCTGCACAGGCTCGTGGGTGACATGCTTGAGACGATGGATGCGGCTGGGGGTGTTGGCCTAGCGGCAAACCAGGTCGGTGTCGCACAGCGAGTGTTTGTGTTCGATTGTCAGGGCCTTCGGGGACACATCGTGAACCCGGTGTGGACGCCGTTGGGCGAAGATACCCAAATTGGTGTGGAGGGATGTCTTTCGGTGCCTGATGTTCGCGGGACTGTTGAGCGGCACAACACCGTGGTTGCCCATGGCGCCGACATGTGTGGGCGCCCGCTGACACTACGCGGCAGCGGATTGCTCGCACGCTGCATTCAGCACGAAGCAGACCATCTCGACGGCGTGATGTTTACGGCCCGAATGTCGCCAGCTGACCGCAAAGCGGCACTCGATGCGATTGCCGCGGCGGAGTGGAATAAGGAGAACTAACTGTGAGACTTGTATTTGCAGGTACCCCTGAGCCGGCGGCAGTGGCACTGGAGCGGCTGCTGGCATCGGAACATGAGGTAGTGGCCGTGCTGACGCGACCCGATGCACGCAAAGGCAGGGGGCGCACGTTGCATCCGTCGCCGGTGAAGGCAGTTGCACTCGAGCATGGCATTGAAGTGCTCACACCCGAGAAACTTGACGACGACACCGCGGCCCGACTGCGCGACATCGCCCCAGACGCGATCCCGGTCGTTGCGTACGGCAACCTGATTCCTGCTGGCATGCTCGATATTCCGACGCACGGTTGGGTGAACTTGCACTTCTCGCTGCTGCCGCAGTGGCGCGGTGCTGCGCCGGTACAGGCCGCGATCCGCGAGGGCGATGCCTCCACCGGTGCGACGACGTTCCGGATCAACGAAGGGTTGGACACCGGCGACATTTTGGACACGCTCACAGACACAATTTCCGACGACGACACCGCCGGTGTTCTTCTCGAGCGTTTGGCGTACTCCGGCGCAGACCTGCTCGTTCGCACCATGGATGGTCTTGAATCCGGCACACTGACGCCGAAAGCACAGCCTGAAGAGGGAACCTATGCGCCAAAGATTCTCACTGCAGATGCGCGCGTTGACTGGGCCGCCGATTCCACGGTCATCGATCGGGCAATTCGTGCGCATACTCCAGCGCCTGGTGCATGGACTATGCGAGGCGAGGAGCGATTCAAGCTCGGGCCAGTAACGTCTGTCGATTCAACCGAGCTCGCCCCGGGCCAGGTTGCATTTGGCAAGAACGAGGTGCGAGTGGGAACCGGAACTCGTGACGTCGTGCTCAGCACGATTCAGGCACCCGGCAAGAAAATGATGAACGCAGCTGATTGGGCTCGAGGCTTGGCCAACGATGTCCGGGCGGAAGGGATGACGTTCGAATGAGTGGTGGATTCCGGTCACGCGCAGCAGGGCGCCGTGAACACCAGCCGAAGCGAAACGGGCGAGCAAACACGCGGCAGGCGCCGAGGCGTCGCAAAGAAGCAGCACCTGTGAACGCAACCGCACGCATCGGTGACCCGGCGCGCGAGGCGGCATTTGAGGTGTTGGTACGCGTCGAGCGCGACGCGGCGTTTGCAAACCTCACCCTGCCGACGGTCTTGCGTGAGCGAAAGATCACCGGTCGTGACGCTGCGTTTGCAACCGAGCTGACTTACGGCACGCTGCGCAGCCTTGGTGTTCTTGACGCTGTGATTGCAGACAACGCATCCCGCGGCCTGGACCGAATGGCTGTTGAAGTGCTGACTTCGTTGCGGCTCGGCACCTACCAGTTGCTGTACACGCGAGTGGAGGACCATGCGGCCGTCGACACCTCCGTACGTTTGGTTGAAGCGGCCGGTCAATTCAAGGCCAAGGGCTTTGTCAACGGCGTGTTGCGCTCGATTACGCGGACTCCAGCGGAGGAGTGGCTCCGCAAGCTTGAACCGGAGGACCCGCTTGCTGCGGTGGCGTTCCGCCATGCGCACCCGGTGTGGATCGCGGAATCGATCCGTGCTGCACTGGGCTCGAGAGACGACGAGCTTGAGGCTGCGCTTGAGGCTGATTCAGCCCGCCCGGTCGTACATCTTGTTGCTCGACCAGGCGAGATGAGTGCGGAGGAGTTAGCGCTGGTCACTGGCGGAGAAGAGGGGCGCTACTCACCGTACGCCGTCTACCTCCCTGAAGGTGATCCAGGACAGTTGCAGCCGGTACGCGAGGGGCTCGCCGCAGTTCAGGACGAGGGCTCGCAGGTGATTGCGCGTGCAGTAGTGGACGTGCCGGTCGAAGACGACCAAGGCCGATGGCTCGACTTGTGCGCTGGGCCGGGAGGTAAGGCGGCGCTCATGGGGGCGCTGGCTGCTATCGATGGCGCAGTAGTTGATGCCGTCGAAGTGAGTCCGCACCGTGCTGAACTCATTCGGAAAACCGTGCGTGATCTTCCTGTGCGCGTCCATACTGCCGATGGTCGTCGTTCTGGCCTTGAGCCGGGCTACGACCGTGCTCTCGTCGACGCACCCTGTTCCGGTCTCGGAGCGCTTCGCCGCCGCCCAGAGGCGCGTTGGACCAAGCGTGAGGAAGACATCGCGGAACTCAACGTGCTTCAGCGCGAATTGCTCTCGGCTGCAATCGAGCTAGTTAAGTCCGGCGGTATTGTCGTCTACTCCACGTGCTCACCCGATGTGCGAGAAACCAGGGGAATCGTCGACACGATCCTCGCTGATGGCAAGGTCGAGGAGCTCGATGCGAGCCAGTACGCAGCGGGCATGGATGACGTTGGCGACTTGCCAAGCGTCCAGATGTGGCCGCACCGACACGGAACAGACGCTATGTTTTTCGCTGTACTGCGAAAACTCGGACCCGAGCCGACCACCGAAGTTTAAGGACACCTCATGATTTACATCGCACCATCAATTCTTGCCGCTAATTATGCAGCGCTTGGCGACGACGTCCGCAAGGTCCCCAACGCAGACCTGATCCACGTTGACATCATGGACGGCCACTTTGTGCCCAACTTGTCCTTTGGTCCCGACGTGACCAAGGCGGTTGACGGCGTGACGGACCAATTCCTGGATATGCATTTGATGATCGAGGAGCCGGAGCGGTGGTTTGAAACCTACGTCAAGGCCGGCGGCGACCGCCTCGTGTTCCATGTCGAAGCGACCGACGACCATGTAGCTGCTGCGAAGCAGTGCCGCGAACTCGGTGTACAGTCCGGCTTCGCCATCAAGCCAGGGACCGCAATCGAGCCGTACCTCGATGACCTCGAGCATTTTGATCAGGTCATGGTCATGAGTGTCGAGCCAGGATTTGGCGGCCAGAAGTTCATGCCCGAGGTCCTGGGCAAGGTGATGACGCTTCGCGATCGCATTGCGGAAGCGGGCCTGGACACAATCATTGGTATCGACGGTGGCATTGCCAACAGCACTATCGCACAAGCGGCAGCGGCCGGTGTGGACGCATTCGTTGCTGGTTCCGCCGTATTCGGCGCTGATGACCCAGCCCAGGCGGTAGAGCGCCTCCGCGAGTTGGCAACTGAGGCTGCGCAGGCGTGACACGTGATAATCCCGCGTTAGCCAACGCGGTTTCTGCGGCCATAGCGGCGGGTGACGCAGTGCGCGGGACGACCTCGCCGAACCCGCCGGTGGGCTGCGCAATCGTGACCGCATCCGGGGAAGTTATCGCGACTGGCGGGACCTCTCCCGCGGGCGGGCCCCATGCTGAGGTCAACGCCCTGCGTGAAGCGGGACCACGGACGAAGGGCGCGACAGCCGTTGTCACTTTGGAACCGTGCAACCACACTGGCAGGACAGGTCCGTGCACCCAAGCGTTGGTGGATGCCGGAATTGCGAGGGTGGTGTATCTGACCGCTGATCCGTTTGAGCCTGCATCCGGCGGCGCGGATTGGCTGCGAACACATGGATTGGATGTGGCCCTACTTCACACCCGTGTGGAGGCACTGCAGCCCTGGCTTCGCTCGGTGCGCAACAACCGCCCGAGTGTGACGCTGAAGTTTGCGTCGACGCTGGACGGGTTTACGGCAGCGGCCGATAAGACGAGCAAGTGGATCACTTGCGACGAAGCCCGCGCCGCTGTGCACGCAGATCGCACGAAACGTGACGCGATTGTCATTGGCACGGGGACCGCGCTTGCTGACAACCCATCGTTGACCGCCCGCCACAGCGATGGCGCTCTGTATGAGCACCAGCCGCGACGTGTGGTCGTCGGTAAGCGGGCTGTTCCCAGCGGCAACCTGACCGAGCTCGGGTTTGAGCAATACGACACTCCACAGGCCGCGCTGACAGCGCTGTGGGATAGCGGCGCGAGAGATGTGCTTGTAGAAGGCGGGGCAACATTGGCGGCGAGTTTCCTGGAACTCGACCTGGTAGACGCGGTGCAGGCCTACATTGCCCCTGCACTGCTGGGGTCCGGACGGGGAGTGCTCGACCGCGAAATCGCGGGAACGATTGGCGACGCTAAACGTTTCCGCACCACTGATGTGCGCCGGATCGGCAACGATGTGCTTATAGAAATGGAGAAGGACTGAACTGTGTTTACGGGACTCGTTGAGGAGATTGGTGTCGTCGACACGCTTGAGCAGCTCGAGGATGCCGTCCGGATCGCGGTGCGTGCGCCGAAGGTCACCGAGGATGCATCACCGGGGGACTCCATCGCGGTCGACGGCGTGTGTCTGACGGTGGTTGACAACGTTGCTGGCGTATTCACCGCTGACGTGATGCGCGAAACGCTGGATCGCTCGCGTCTCGGCACCTATAGCGAGGGGAGCAAGGTCAACCTAGAGCGCGCGTTGGCTGCTGGTCAGCGCATGGGCGGACATATCGTGCAGGGCCACGTCGATGGTGTCGCCGAGGTTGTCTCTCGCACGCCTTCGAAGCACTGGGAGGTAGTGCGCTTCACTCTGCCCGCGAATCTTGGTCGGTATGTGGTGGAGAAAGGATCCATTACGGTCAACGGAACGTCGCTGACGGTTTCCGCGGTTGGAGACGATTTTTTCGAGGTGTCGCTGATCCCCACCACGCTGCGCGATACCACTGCTGGTGACCTTACGGTCGGTGATCCGGTGAACCTTGAGGTGGATATCGTGGCCAAGTACGTTGAGAAAATGGTGCAGGGCTAGGGTTGAACGGTATGACAGCATCCGCCGGTAGCGCCGGTAATCACACCACCGACTTGGACACCGAGTTGAACACTGTGGAGGAGGCGATTGCCGCCATCCGCGAGGGCAAAGCAGTCGTCGTCGTGGACAGTGAGGATCGCGAAAACGAGGGCGATCTCATCTTCGCCGCACAAGACGCCACGCCGGAGTTGGTGGCGTTTATGGTGAGGTACACCTCTGGCTACATTTGCGTGTCCATGTCGGACGAACGGGCCACGGCCCTCGATCTGCCCCCGATGGTTGCGCAAAACCAGGACCTGCACGGCACTGCCTACGCCGTGACCGTTGATGCAGCAACCGGCACCACCGGTATTTCCGCACGTTCGCGCGCCACGACGATCGCATTACTTGCCGACGATTCCGCGACCCCAGAGTCGTTTACGAGGCCCGGACACGTTGTGCCCCTGCGAGCGCGTGACGGGGGAGTACTTGTCCGGGACGGACACACGGAGGCAGCGGTAGACCTTGCAACGCTTGCGGGTAAGGCCCCTGTCGGTGCCCTGTGCGAGATCGTTTCTGAAGATGACCCGGCAGACATGGCTCGATTCGACGAGCTCCGCAGGTTCGCGAATACGCACGGGCTTCCGATGATTTCGATCGAGCAGCTCGCTGCGTACCGTCGCCAGCATGAACGATTTGTCGAACGCAGCACTGCTACTCGTTTACCAACGGAGTTCGGTGAATTCACTGCGGTTGGCTACCTGGATACGTTGACTGAGACCGAGCATGTTGCGCTGATCGCGGGGGAACTTGATGCACTGCGCGACGCCGAGGACGTTCTCGTCCGCGTGCATTCGGAATGTCTCACCGGCGATGTGTTTGGCTCCCGCCGTTGCGACTGTGGTCCGCAGCTTCAGGAATCAATGCGCCGCATTCAGCAGGAAGGCCGCGGCGTTATCGTCTACTTGCGTGGACATGAGGGACGCGGAATCGGGTTACTCGCCAAGCTGCGCGCCTACCGTTTACAGGACGACGGGCTCGACACCGTTGATGCAAACCTTGAACAAGGCCTGCCAGTCGACGCACGCGACTATTCCGCAGCAAGCGACATCCTTGCAGACCTGGGTATCGGTTCGGTCGATCTGATGACCAACAATCCCCAAAAAGTCGATGCCTTTGCCGGTCTGATCCCCAAGGTTGCTCACCGCAGTAGGATCGAAGTGGTTCCTAACCACGACAACATCGCCTATTTGCGGACGAAGCGCGACAGGATGGGACACGACCTGCCCGGCATTCTCGGTTGGGCTGAAGAACACAACACACAACACCCACAACACCACACCAACTAGGTATCAAGGAGACCCACCAGTGGCAGCTACTGGAGCACCCGAGGACTATTCCCTGCAAGCGGAGGGGCTTACCGTCGCCGTCGTTTACACCCGCTGGAATGAAAAGATCGTCGAGATGCTGCGCGCTGGCGCACGAGATGAGGCCCGAGAACTGGGCGTTAAAGTCGATGAATATGCGGTAGCAGGCGCGTTGGAGTTGCCAGTTGTGGTGCAGGCATGCGCAAAGCGCTACGACGCGGTAGTGGCCCTCGGCTGCGTCATCCGTGGCGAAACTGCCCACTTTGATTACGTTTGCGACTCTGTCACCGCTGGCCTCACCCGTATTGCATTGGATGAGGAAACGCCGGTAGGCAACGGCGTGCTCACGGTTGAAGAAGAAGACCAGGCTTACGAGCGTGCCGGTGGGGAAGACGCGAAAGAAGACAAAGGCGCCGAAGCGATGCGTGCGGCCGCTGGAGCCTTAGTTGAACTGCAGAAAGTTCGCGCTTTGCCGCTAAAGGGTTAAAGTAGCCGGAGCTAGCGCGGCACGGAGTCGTCGAGAAGCAAGAGCGTTTTCAAGTTGACAAGGAGTGCGGAAGTGACTGATCAACCAGCAGGCACACACATAACGAACGAGCAGGAAGCTGCTTACCTGACTGCGCTTGATCCGCACGCCAACACCTCGACGAAGCCGTGGGAGCTTGAGATTTCGTCGAAGTACCTGCGAACCGTGGCGATCGGCTGGATCATCCTTGTCATGGCCGTGCATTTCTTCATGGCGTGGGCCGTGGACGCGCAGTTCTCGGGCATCGCAATTACCAGCGTGGATAAGTTTGCGTTCGTGGGCGTTGGCCTGATTATTTCCGTCCTGTCCTGGATCGCACTGACTCGCCCTCGGGTGCGCGTCAACGAAGACGGCGTCCAGGTAGCCAACATCATCGGCACCCGTTTCTACCCCTGGACCGTCATTTACGGTTTGAGCTTCCCCAAGGGCTCCCGCATGGCGCGACTCGAACTTCCGGAATTCGAGTACGTCACCCTGTGGGCGATCCAATCAGGCGATAAAGAGCGCGCGATTCAGGCTGTCGAGCAATTCCGCAAGCTCGAAGCCAAATACATGCCTAAGGATTAACCCTTGGCTGACCCCCAGTCTTACCGCCCAGCGCCCGGAACGATCCCAACCGATCCGGGCGTGTATAAGTTCCGGGACCGCGACGGGCGTGTCATCTACGTTGGCAAAGCCAAAAATCTTCGTGCGCGCCTGAGCAACTACTTTCAGCCACCGGAGACTCTGCACCCGCGGACCCGGCAGATGGTCTACACCGGCGCTTCAGTCGAATGGACCGTTGTCGCATCCGAGGTAGAGGCGCTCCAGCTCGAATACACATGGATCAAGCGCTTCGACCCGTGGTTTAACGTCATGTACCGCGACGACAAGACCTACCCAATGCTTGCCGTCAGCGTGCGCGAACGCTACCCGCGCGCGTTCTTCTACCGCGGCCCCAAGCGTAAGGGCGTACGCTATTTCGGCCCGTACTCGCATGCGTGGGCGGTGCGCGAGACCCTCGATCTGCTCACGCGCGTGTTCCCGATTCGGACGTGTTCCAACGGTGTGTTTAACCGTCACGAATCCCTTGGACGCCCTTGCTTGCTTGGGTACATCGACAAGTGTGCGGCACCCTGCGTCGGTCGTGTCGACGAAGCCGAGTACGACGAGATCGTCCAGGGCTTCCTTGGCTTCATGGCAGGTCGCTCCGAGAAGCTTGTCCGTGGCATCACCGCACAGATGGAGGAGGCCGCGGAGAACCTCGAGTTTGAAAAGGCGGCGCGGCTTCGCGACGACCTCGGCGCCGTCGAAAAGGTAATGGAGCGCCAGACGGTCGTCCTCAGCCAGGACACCGACGCGGATATCATCGCCTTTGATACCGACGAGCTTGAAGCGGCGGTGCAGATTTTCAACGTCCGCGATGGGCGCATCCGCGCACAGCGGGGCTGGGTTGTCGAAAAAACGGGCGATGAGCCCGGAGCCGCAGAACGTCTGGAGGAAGGCCAGACCGACCCAACGTTGCCAACGTTGATGCAGAACTTCCTGGTCCAGTACTACTCGGATGCGGTCGAGCGAGTGAAGCAGGAGCGTGAAGAGGATCGCAAGATCGAAGCGCAGAAGGTTCGCCGCCGAGGCGTAGATCAGGAGTCACGTGCGCAAGCGGCGGCACCGATGCCGGTGCCGCGTGAGATTCTCGTCGAGACGCTGCCCGCGGAACTGCCGGAAGTGACCCAACTTCTCGAAGAACTACGTGGCGGGCCTGTGGACCTTCGCGTGCCGCAGCGCGGTGATAAACGTGCACTGATGGAAACAGTGCACAAAAACGCCGCCGAAGCGCTCCACCAGCACAAGTTGAAGCGGGTCGGTGACCTGACCGCACGATCGCAGGCCCTGCAAGATATCCAGGACGCGCTCGGGATGGACGAAGCGCCGCTGCGTATTGAATGCACCGATATTTCCCACATCCAAGGCACCGACGTTGTAGCCTCCCTCGTGGTGTTCGAGGACGGTTTGCCCAAAAAGAACGACTACCGTCGATACCGCATCAAGGAAGCAGCCGGCGATGGTCGATCCAACGACGTCGGGTCCATCGCCGAGGTCACACGCCGGCGCTTCAAGCGCTACAACGAGGACAAACTCGCCAACCCTGATGAGGTCGCTGAGGCGCAGACCTTCGAGGACGAGGCCGACGAATCGACCGGTGCGAAACGCTTCGCTTACCCTCCCCAGTTGTTCATCGTCGACGGCGGCAAACCCCAGGTTAATGCCGCACAGGCTGTGTTCGACGACCTCGGCATCGTCGATGTACAACTCATCGGATTGGCCAAACGCCTCGAGGAAGTGTGGGTGCCAGACGACGACGAGCCGGTGATCCTGCCGCGAAACTCCGAAGGCATGTATCTGCTCCAGCAGGTGCGTGATGAGGCCCACCGGTTCGCCATCACCTACCACCGCCAGCAACGCTCGAAGCGCATGCGAGCGTCCGCCCTCGACGCAGTCCCGGGACTAGGCCCCGCGCGGAGAACCGATTTGGTGAAGCACTTTGGCTCGGTGAAGAAGATCAAAGAGGCTTCTATCGAGGAGATCCAGGAGGTTAAAGGCGTCGGTCCGAAACTCGCCGCGACGATCTACGAGCACCTTCATACGTAGCTGGTTTTGAGGCTGGTTATGAGGCAGGTTTTGCGGCAGCTTTTGCGGAACCGCGACGCGGCTCGCTGCGCTTCGTTAGGATGAGCGCCATGTCCACAGCTTCTGCTCAAGCATTGCCACACGATTTGCGTTCCGCCAGTTGGCGTCCGGTGATCATCACCGGCTTGTCCGGTGGCGGATTGTCCACCGCAGCGAAAGTATTCGAGGACAAAGGTTTCTTCGTTTCACAGAATCTGCCACCCCAGTTAATTCTGGAGCTTGTGGACCTTGCAGCAGCGGACGATTCCCCAGTGGAACGGCTGGCGGTCGTGTCGGACGTGCGCGCAGACCGGTTCAACGGTTCATTGGCCGACACCCTTGAGGGGCTCCGTCGACGTGGTTACTCACCGTTCGTGCTGTTTCTTGAGGCGCGTGACGATGTGCTGATCCGCCGATTCGACTCCGTGCGGCGCACGCACCCGCTGCAGGGCGATGGTACCTTGCAGGACGGCATCGATCGCGAACGCGAGGAAATGGAAGGCATCCGTTCGGCCGCAGATGTCATCATCGACACGTCCAATTTGTCTGTGCACGACCTACGCCGCGCTGTTGAGGCATCGGTCGGCGAGCTGCCGGTGGAGCGTCAACACGTCACTATTGAGTCTTTCGGATTCAAGCATGGTTCGCCACGTGACGCTGATCTGATCATTGATGTGCGATTCCTACCCAACCCATACTGGGTTGAGGAGCTGCGCGACTTCCGCGGTATCGACGCACCTGTAGCAGACTATGTCCTGTCGCAGGATGGTGCGAAGGAATACGTGGATCATTTCGTTGATCTGTTGTCGAGCACGTTGAAGGGCTACCGCCACGAAGGTAAGGACTTCATCACTGTGGGCGTTGGCTGCACAGGTGGGCACCACCGCTCGGTTGCGGTCGCAGAAGCGATCGGGAGGCGACTGCGACAGCAGGGCCAAGTTGATGTCAATGTCATCCACCGTGATTTGGAGAAGCACTAATGCGCGCGACTGATCCCGCGGCGATGACGTACACATGCCTCGGGGGAGGGCATGGGCTCTACCAGACGCTCACGGCCGCGCGCGTTGCCGGCGCAGCTCGTATTAACGCTGTGGTGACAGTTGCCGATGACGGCGGCTCGTCGGGCCGCCTGCGTCGCGAGATGGAGATTGTTCCTCCGGGAGATCTCCGCATGGCGCTGGCAGCGCTTACCGACGACAGCGGGGACGGCGCAATGTGGCGCGACACGCTCCAGCACCGCTTCGGTGGGCATGGCGCAATGGCTGGACACGCTTTGGGAAACTTGATCATCGCCGGACTTGCGGAGCGCCTTGGTGACACACAAGCGGCGCTGGACCAGGTTGGCAAATGGACCGGCTCCCAGGGACGAGTCATTCCAGTGAGCCCACAACCCCTCGACATTGAAGCTGATGTTGCAGGGCTTGACGACGACCCACGGGTGCTGCGCTCTGTACACGGCCAAGTCGCCGTTGCGACGACACCGGGCACTGTGCGCCGTGTGCGGCTGACTCCGTCCGAACCGCCAGCGAGCCGGGACGCCATCCAGGCGATCATGGACGCGGATCTGGTCACCATTGGGCCTGGTTCGTGGTTTTCCTCTGTGATCCCGCACCTGTTGGTGCCTCAAGTGCGCGATGCGTTGAACGAGACCGAAGCGAAGGTGGTTGTGGTACTCAACCTCTCCCCAGAAGCAGGGGAGACCCATGGTTTTACCACCGAGCGTCATATTCATGTCTTTGCGCAACACGCCCCCAACCTGCGGGTTGATTGCTTCCTGGCGGACAGTGACATGGTGACTACGCACGGTGAACGTGAAAACGTCCGCCGTGCGGCGGAACGGCTCGGCGCGGACGTCGAGTACCGCTCCTTACGCGTCGAAGGCGACGATGGTGTGAAGCGCAACCTTCATGATCCGTTGAAGCTTGCCGCGGCGCTCAAGGACCTCTCGACGAGCAGCTAACAGCTGCAAGCTAGACTGCTCCGGGTTAAAGGGGGCGATGAAAGGACGGAAACATTGGCGCTTACGGGCAAGGTGAAAGAAGAGCTACTCGCCGTATCTTGTGGTACCACCGAGGCTCGGGCGGCGGAAGCCACCGCGCTTATTCGTTTCGCCGGCTCGATCCAGCCTTCCGATAACGGTCTGGCCATCGTCGCAGAATTCGGCGAGAAGCCGGTGGCGGTGAGGCTCGCGGAATCCATTCAAGAACTCTGCGCAGTCCAGCCTGCCATCGAGACCGTACCCCCTGTCCAAGGCAGTAAAGACACCACGTATGTCGTTCGGGTGGAACGTGACGTGGCTGATGTCATCCGCCGGCTGAGGCTTGTGACAGCGTCTGGTCACCCGGTGGTTGGTATGCCGCGACAGGTGATTTCAGGATCAATGGCCGGCGTTGAGGCAGCTTGGCGTGGCGCGTTTCTCGCGCGAGGAAAGCTGATGGAGCCTGGCCGTACCGCGACCCTTGAAGTGGCGTGCCCGGGCCAGGAAGCTGCGCTCGCACTCGTTGGGTTGGCTCGTCGTCTGTCGGTGACCGCGAAGACTCGTGAAACTCGAGGTGTGGAGCGAGTGACTATCCGCGACGGCGAGACCATCGGAATCCTGCTGAGTCGTATGGGGGCACCACTGACCCGCCTGGAGTGGGACCGCAAGCGCGCGGCGAAGGCTGTGACAGCGAAGGTAAACAATCGCTTGGCTACCTTCGATGACGCCAATACGCGCCGTTCGGCGCAGGCTGCAGCAGCTGCTGCAGCTCGGGTGGAGCGTGCGATGGACATTCTTGGCGACGATGTTCCTGAGCACCTTGCGGAAGCGGGCTACCTCCGCGTGGAACACCGCCATGCTTCACTCGAGGAACTTGGTCGTTTGGCTGACCCGCAGATGACCAAGGACGCCGTTGCAGGACGTATTCGACGGCTGCTGTCGCTCGCTGATCGTCGAGCAGCCGAGATGGGGATCCCGGACACACACGGAGTGGAAACGGCTCCGAATCCTGTGAATTCAGATTAACGCCCAGAACGTGTTCGGAATCACAGTTGCCTGCGGGGTACATGAGGTGCCCTGAGCGGGCGGTATTTTCCCCAGGGGGAGTGGGGGTGCTGAGGTGTCGTGGTGTGGGAAACCACATTCGGAATCGGCACGGCGGGGGAATGTTCCCCCTGGTTGTGGGGAGGGGGCCTTGGGGCGAATTTGCGCCCTGCAGGCTGTGAGAGGCGCAGATACACTGGCTTGCGTACGAGGTTTTCTACAACCATCGAGGAGAAAATACAGTGACTACGCGCATTGGCATTAACGGTTTCGGTCGTATCGGACGTTCCGCGCTCCGCATCATCGAGGACGAGTACAAGGGCGAGCTCGAGGTCGTCAAGATCAATGACTTGACGAACAATGAGACTCTCGCACACTTGCTGAAGTACGACACGGCCTACGGCCAGTTCAAGCACGACATCGAGTACGACGACCACTCGATCTCTATCGATGGCCGCCGTATTGAGGTCTCCGCTGAGAAGGACCCGGCAAACCTCGCCTGGGGTGACCTGGATGTTGACATTGTGCTGGAGTGCACCGGCGTATTCCGCAAGGGGCCGGAGGCTCAGGCGCACATCGATGCCGGCGCGAAGAAGGTCATCATCTCCGCACCGGGCAAGGAAGTTGATGGCACCTACGTGTGGGGCGTGAACCACGCCGACTACACGGGCAAGGAGAACATCATCTCCGCGGCATCGTGCACCACGAACTCGCTCGCGCCGGTTGCGAAGGTCCTCGACGAGGCGTTCGGTATCGAGTGTGGCCTGATGACCACCATCCACGCTTACACAGGTGACCAGCGGATCCAGGATGCTCCGCACAAGGACCTGCGTCGCGCCCGCGCGGCAGCGCAGAACATCGTTCCGACGACCACCGGTGCAGCTAAGGCTGTGGCGCTCGTGCTCCCGAGCCTTGAGGGCAAGCTCGATGGCTTCGCAATGCGTGTGCCGACCATCACCGGTTCCGCCACCGACCTCACCGTGACCCTGGGCAAGGATGTCACTGTCGAGGAGGTCAATGCGGCAGTGAAGAAGGCTGTGGAGGACAGCGAGTTCGGCCAGGCGCTGAAGTACACCGAGGACCCGATCGTCTCTTCCGACATCATCGGTGACCCGCACGGCGCTATCTTCGACGCTGGCATGACTCGCGTCATCGACGGCAACCTAGTCAAGATCATCTCGTGGTACGACAACGAGTGGTCTTACACCGCCCAGTACATCCGTCTGACCAAGCTGGTCGCGGACAAGCTCTAAGTTATGGCACCCCCGGGTCCGTGGCGCTTCCAGCGCGGCGGACCCGTTTTTCATACGATGGGATGCGTTCACCGAACTAAAAGGAGAGACCCCTTGACTAAGAACTTGCAGCAGCTTCTCGACGAAGGCGTCGACGGCCGCCACGTCCTCGTTCGTTCCGACTTCAACGTTCCGCTCGACGAGAACGGCAACATCACCGATGCCGGTCGCATTGACGCGTCGCTGCCTACGCTGAAGGCGCTTCTCGACGGCGGCGCGAAGGTCATCGTTATGGCACACCTCGGCCGCCCGAAGGGCGAGGTGAACCCGAAGTTTTCTCTCGCACCGGTTGCAGAGGCACTGTCGGAACGTCTCGGGCAGTTTGTCCCGCTGGCAGGTGACGTCAGTGGCGAGGACGCCCACGAGCGTGCCAACGGCCTGACCGAGGGCGAGATTCTGCTCCTGGAGAACGTTCGTTTCGATCCGCGCGAGACTTCAAAGGACGAGGCGGAGCGCGCGGAGTTCGCAGCTGAGCTCGCTGCGTTGGCGGCTGACAACGGCGCGTTCGTCTCTGACGGTTTCGGCGTTGTGCACCGTGCCCAGGCGTCCGTGTACGACGTTGCGAAGAAGCTGCCGGCGTACGCAGGCTTCCTCGTCGATAAGGAAGTAGAGATCCTGTCTGCGGTCAAGGACAAGCCGGAGAACCCCTACATTGTGGTGCTCGGTGGCTCGAAGGTGTCCGACAAGCTCGGTGTGATCGAGGCGCTTGCAGAGAAGGCAGACAAGATCATCATCGGTGGTGGCATGTGCTTTACCTTCCTTGCGGCCCAGGGCCACAACGTGCAGAAGTCGCTGCTGCAGGACGACATGATCGATACCTGCAAGGAGCTCATCGCACGTTTCGGCGAGAAGCTGCTTCTGCCGGTTGATGTCGCTGCGGGTGCTGGCTTTGACAAGGACACCGAGAAGAAGGTCGTCGGTCTGGATGAGATTCCGGAGGGCTGGATGGGCCTGGATATCGGACCGGAGACCGCAAAGAACTACGCCGAGGCAATTAAGGGCTCCAAGACGGTGTTCTGGAACGGCCCCATGGGTGTGTTTGAGTTCCCGAACTTCGCCGACGGCACCAAGGCAGTGGCTGAGGCAATGATCGCAGCGACGAAGGACAACGGTTCCTTCACGGTTGTCGGCGGCGGCGACTCGGCGGCATCCGTGCGCACTCTGGGCCTCGACGAAGAGGGCTTCTCCCACATTTCGACCGGCGGTGGCGCTTCCCTCGAATTGATTGAGGGTAAGGACCTGCCTGGCGTTTCTGTTCTGCAGTAAGGAGGTCTATCCATGGCACGTACACCACTCATCGCGGGCAACTGGAAGATGAACCACGATCACCTTGAAGCGATCCAGAGCGCGCAGAAGCTTGTCTTCGCGTTCCCGAAGGATGGTTACGAGGTAGTCGATATCGCCCTGACTGTCCCGTTCACAGACCTTCGTTCAATCCAGACGTTGGTGGAAGGCGACAAGCTCCAGATCACCTACGGCGCGCAGGACGTGTCTGAGCACGACAACGGCGCGTACACCGGCGACATTTCTGCCGCGATGCTGGAGAAGCTCGGCTGCACCTGGGTGGTCGTCGGCCACTCGGAGCGTCGCGAGTACCACGGCGAAACCAATGAGCAGGTCGCTGCCAAGGCGAAGAAGGCCCTTGAACACGGCATCACGCCAATCGTCTGCGTCGGCGAGCCACTCGAGGTCCGCGAGGCGGGCGACCACCTCGACTTCGTGGTCAAGCAAACGCGTGAGTCGTTAGCTGGTGTGGATGCGTCCAAGGTCGTCATCGCCTACGAGCCCGTCTGGGCAATCGGTACTGGCAAGGTAGCCTCCGCCGCGGACGCCCAAGAGGTCTGCCACGGCATCCGTGAACTTGTCCGTGAGCTTGCGGGCGACGACGCAGCCGATCAGGTCCGCATCCTCTACGGCGGTTCGGTGAAAACGGACACCGTCGCAGAGATCGTGGGCCAGCCCGATGTCGACGGTGGACTCGTCGGCGGTGCCTCCCTGGATGGCCAGGAGTTTGCGAAGCTTGCCGCCGCTGCCGCGAACGCGTCGATGTAAGGTCCCACCAGAAAGTGGTGTAGGCTCAACAGAGTTTGCACCAATGTGATTTGGAAAGGTATCGCAGATGGCTCTTGCTCTCGAGATCGTGCTGGTGATTTCGGCGATCCTCATGACCGTGTTCGTCTTGCTGCACAAAGGCAAGGGCGGCGGTCTGTCCAGCCTCTTCGGTGGCGGTGTTCAGGCGAACCTGTCCGGCTCCACCACCGTGGAGCGCAACCTGGACCGCGTGACCGTGCTGATGGCGATCATCTGGATCGCCTGCATCATCGGTCTGAATCTGATCCAGACGTTCGCGTCCTAACAGCGAATTAGTTCAACGGTCCTGCTGCTTCCTCGGTGATGCGCAGGACCGTTTCTTTACGCCCAACTGCGCCGGCGACCGGCCAATCCTGAGCTGCCGTAACACCGTCACCTGCGTGGGAGGCAGCCTCGGCTTTCTCTGCGCCGGAAACGAGCAACCACACACGGTCGGCTGACTGGACCGCAGGCAGGGTCAGGGTTGCCCGCTCGGCTGGTGGCTTGGGGGAGTCAGTAACCGTGACGACCATGGCATCATGTTCGCGCACGGCGCTGGTGTGAGGGAACAGCGAGTTGATGTGACCCTCGCCGCCCATACCGAGCAAGTGGAGGTCGAAGCCATCCGGCGCAAACTCCGCTAAGGCTGCTTCATAACGCGCTACCGCGGCATCCATGGGCCCACCGTCCAACCCGTAGCCGTGGATGTTCGCTTCGGGTATGTCGACATGGTCAAGCAACGCCTCCCGGGCCTGGCCCTCGTTGGACTCGGGGTGGTCTACCGGTACGTTGCGTTCATCGCCGAAAAACACGTCTACGTTTGCCCAGTCGATCGCTTCGGTGCGCAGACGTCGCAGGAGAGCGATGCCCGCAGTTCCGCCGGTCAGTACCACTCGAGCGCGGCCGTCGCCTGAGCGCTGAGCGTCGCGGATGACGGCCGCAACGTCGGCGGCGGTGTCGTCGATAAGAGCCTCGAGATTCGGGTAAATCATGCGTGTCGTACCTTTCCTAAGCCGTTCAAAGCGTTGCCGTAGATGGCATCGGGACCGAGGTGGCGAAGTTCTTCGGCGAGACATTCGGCGTCAGTGCGCTCACCCATTGCGACGCGCGAGTCAGCCATGTCTGGTACCGAAATGCGTACCGTGTACTCACCCTCAGCAACGACTTCAACATCGCCGCCGTCAGTGTGGATGATGGTGTGGGCGATGGGGAAGCCGGAGATATGCTCGTCGCAACGTGTTACCTCCACATCGAGGCTGTCAGCGAGCCAGCCGGCCGCAAGATCCACGCTGGGGTCTCCAGGAGCACCGGCGACCTCTGCACCCGTGATTGTGTGCTCAGGGAACCGGTCAAGCGCCGAAGCGAGAATTCCCCTCCAGGGAGTGATTTGAGACCACAACATATCGGAATCGCCGGGCGTATAGCCTGCCGCCAACTCCGCGAGCGATCCATCGCGGCTCGCACCACGAATGTTGGTAATGCGACGTTGCGCAATGTGTCCCAATTGATCTTCGGCGGGCCGTTTTGGAGCAGCGCCTGGCCAATATGAGACGACGGGGGTGTCGGGAAGCAGAAGGGGTGTCACCACGGCACCGAGGTGCTGCGTCAATTCCCCGCGCAGATGCATGACGACGACCTCGGAGGCGCCTGCGTTAGACGCAACCATCACTTGGGCGTCGAGACGCGATTCCTTAGCCGGGTCGCCGGAGACCAGCACGAGTACACGTGCTGGGTGCTCGAAAGAGGCGTCCCGGAGGGTGGACAAGGTGTCGTCGAGAAGCTCGCTGCCTTCATCTACCGCAACCAAAAGCGTCAGGACGCGACCGGTAGCTAGCGAATGGCTCTCGCGCACGCGTGCGAGTGACGTCTCAATCAGTTTCGTGGTGGTGTTAGGAAGATCGATGATCATACGTCGAACCCTTTCTGCTCCGTTACGGACGACGCCACGCCCGGCCCTCGCGGGCAAGCATCTCATCAGCGGACGCAGGACCCCAGGTGCCTGCCTCATAGTCTTCAGGGGCGCCATGTTCCGCCCAGTAGTCCAACACCGGATCCAGAATCTGCCAACTGCGCTCCACCTCGGCGTTGGTGGGGAACAGGCTGGACTCGTCAAGCAGCGCATCAAGGATGAGACGCTCGTACGCCTCTGGGGACTGTTCCGTGAACGCCTCCGAGTAGTGGAAATCCATGTTCACGTCCCGAAGCTCCATACCCGCACCAGGGACCTTCGAACCGAAGCGCATGAGAACACCTTCGTCGGGCTGGACGCGGATGACCACTGCGTTGTTGGTCAGCAAATCCGTCTGGCCTTCTGTAAACGGCTGGTACGGGGGTTGTTTGAAGACAAGCGCGATTTCGGTCACCCGTCGGCCTAGGCGCTTGCCGGTGCGCAGATAAAACGGCACACCAGCCCAACGTCGCGACGCGATTTCTAGCGTGCATGCTGCGTACGTCTCAGTTGTCGAATTCGGATCGAATCCGTCTTCCTCCCGCAGCCCTACGACGCGTTCAGAGCCCTGCCAACCCGCGGTGTACTGGCCACGTGCCGTCGTCTCAGAGAACGGACCGACAGCGGTGGTGGCTCGAAGCACCTTAAGCTTCTCCGCGCGCAGCTGCCGTGGCGAGAACGATGTCGGCTCCTCCATGGCAACCAACGCGAGCAGCTGAATCAGGTGGTTCTGGATAACATCGCGCGCTGCGCCGATGCCGTCGTAGTAGCTCGCCCGACCACCGAGGCCGATGTCCTCGGCCATGGTGATCTGCACATGGTCGATGTAGTGCGAGTTCCACACGGGCTCGAAGAGCTGGTTAGAAAAGCGCAGGGCCAAAATATTTTGGACGGTTTCTTTGCCCAGATAATGGTCGATGCGGAACACGGAGCGCTCGTCGAACACGGCGCCTACCACCTCGTTGAGCTGGTGTGCTGACTGCGCGTTGTGCCCAAATGGCTTCTCGATGATCACGCGCCGCCACTCGCCTTCACCTGCGTGGGCCATACCACTGCGATCAAGTTGGTGGATCACATCCGCGAAAAAATCGGGAGGTACCGACAGGTAGTACGCCCAGTTGCCAGCAGTGCCGCGTTCCGCGTCGCTGCGTTTCAACGTGGCCGCAAGGGCGTCGAAGGCGTCGTCGTCATCAAAGTTGCCCTTGACAAACTGAAGACCTTCAGCGAGGCGCTGCCACACATTCTCGTGAAAGCTAGTGCGCGCGCCCGCATCGATTGCTTCACGGACATAGGCCTGAAAATCAGCCTGTGTCCAGTCCCTCCGCCCGTAGCCGACGAGCGTGAACCCGCCGGGGAGGAGGCCACGATTCGCTAGATCATAGATCGCGGGAAGAAGCTTTTTGCGGGCCAGATCGCCGGTCACACCGAAGATAACCATGCCGGAAGGTCCGGCGATCTTGGGCAGCCGCTTGTCCTCAGGGGAACGGAGTGGGTTAGTCACATTAGGCGAGTTTAGCTGTCATCGAATCGAGCAGCTCCTGCCACGCGTCCACAAACTTCTCTACGCCTTCGCGCTCTAGCGTGGCGACGACATCCTCAACGTCAATGCCAACCTCACGCAGCGCCGCAAACACCTCGCGGGAGACAGCTTCGGTGCCGGTGAGCGTGTCGCCGTGCACACCGTCATCCGCGAGCGCCGCGTCAAGAGTCTTCTCCGGCATCGTGTTTACAGTATCCGGTCCGGCCAGCTCCGTGACGTACATCGTCGCAGGGTACTCAGGGTTCTTCACACCCGTTGACGCCCAGAGCGGACGCTGCTTGTTCGCGCCGTTAGGCAGTTCGTCGATGAGCTCCGCCTCGAACTCCTTTTGGAACAGTGCATACGCCAAGCGGGCGTTCGCAATGCCTGCCTTGCCACGAAGCGCGAGAGCCTCGTCGGTGCCGATGACCTCGAGGCGCTTGTCCACCTCGCTATCCATACGGGATACGAAGAACGATGCCACCGAATGGATAGCGCTGACATCGTGGCCGTTCGCGGCAGCCTGACGGATGCCTTCCTTGTACGCGTCGATGACCTGCTGGTAGCGCTCTACCGAGAAGATCAGCGTCACATTGACCGAAATGCCTTCAGCGAGGGCGGCGGTGACGGCCGGAAGCGACTCGTCGGTCGCGGGAATCTTGATCATCAAGTTCTCCCGGTCGACCTGGTTCCAGAGCTCCTTTGCCTGTTCGATGGTCTTTGCTTCGTCAGCCGCGTAGCGAGGATCTACTTCAATGGACACGCGACCGTCCTTGCCACCCGTTGCCTCGAACGTATCGCGGAACAGGTCACAGGCGTCTTGGACATCCTTGACGCTCATTGCGTAAACCGCTGCATCAGCAGCAGATCCAGCAGCCTTCAACTCGGCGAGTTGCTCGTCGTAGTGTGTGCCCGAGCTCATCGCCGCAGCGAAGATCGCCGGGTTAGTGGTTACGCCGACAATCGATTTCGATGCCTTCACTTCAGCGAGGTTGCCGGTAGCAATGCGTTCACGCGACAGGTCATCCAGCCACGTTGACGTGCCTACGTTGTACAGATCGTCGATAGCAGTCATGCACTCCTACTTTCCGTCGCCGCGGGTTGGTTCGGACTCGGTGTCGCCAACACGCTGGCTCGTTGGCACGCTGCGGTTATCTCGCACGCATGCAAGAGTCTCGCGGGCGACGCGGACAACATTGTCGGTGGCGAAACCGAAGCGCTCGAACAGCTCCGAGCCCGGGGCAGAAGCACCGAAGTGCTCCAGCGACACAGCGCGGCCGAACTCGCCGAGGAAGCGGAACCACGGCATTGAGGTTGCTGCCTCGACAGACACACGGGCCTTGACCTCGCGAGGCAAAACAGCGTCGATGTAGTCGTCGTCCTGTTCCATGAACCAATCAATGGACGGCACGGAAACCACACGCGTTGCGGTGCCATCTTCCTCGAGCACCTTGGCGGCCTCCACCGCGTACTGCACCTCGGAGCCGGTCGCCATGATGATCAGGTCCGGAGTCTCCTTCGAACCCTCAACCAGGACGTAAGCGCCGCGGGCGACACCGTCGAACGCCTTCTCCTTGGTGCCCTCGAGCACCGGCAGGTTCTGGCGCGACAGAGCCAGGGCCTTCGGCTGTTCCTTCGCCTCGAGTGCCGCGATCCACGCAGCAGAAGTCTCGTTCGCATCTGCCGGACGAATCACTGCAACGTCCGGGATAGCGCGCAGCGCAGCCAGAGTCTCCACCGGCTGGTGAGTTGGGCCGTCCTCGCCGAGGCCGATCGAGTCGTGCGTAAACACGTAGTAGCCATCGATGCCGGACAGTGCGGCAACGCGGATGGCGGGGTAGAGGTATTCAGAGAAGATGAGGAAGGTGCCGCCGTAGACGCGAGTGCCACCGTGCAAGGCAATGCCGTTCATGACAGCGCCCATCGCGTGCTCACGAATACCGAAGTGGAGGTTGCGGCCGTACGGGTTCGCCGTGAACATCTCCGTAGAGATCGACTCAGGACCGAACGACGGCTCGCCCTTAATGAGGGTGTTGTTTGAACCAGCAAGATCCGCAGAACCGCCCCAGAGCTCAGGCAGCATAGCGGCCGCAGCCTGGATCGCAGCTTCAGAAGCCTTTCGGGTAGCTAGGCCCTTGGCATCCGGTTCCCAAGTGGGGAAGTCCTTCTTCCAATCCGCAGGCAGCTCACGGGCAGTGAGGCGATCCAGCAGCGCCTTGCGTTCCGGGTTTGCCGCAACCCAGGCGTTGAACTTCTCATCCCACTGGGCACGCTTTTCGGCTGCGCGCTCACGCAGCTTGCGGGTGTGGTTGATCACGTCGGCTTCCTCAGGGAAGTGAACGTCGGTATCGAAGCCGAGTTCAGCCTTCACCGCAGCTACCTCGTCCGCGCCGAGAGCTGCGCCGTGGATAGCACCAGTGTTCATCAGGTTCGGGGCCGGGTAGCCGATGACGGTCTTCACACGGATAATGGTCGGCTTCGTGGTGTCGGCCTTCGCCTCTGCGACGGCTGCTTCGATTGCCACGACATCCTCGCCGGACTCGACGGTCAGCGTCTGCCAACCGTAGGCCTCGTAACGCTTCATCACGTCTTCGGTGAACGCGATTTGGGTGTCGTCCTCAATGGAGATCCGGTTGTCGTCCCAGAACAAGATGAGGTTGCCCAGCTGCTGGGTACCTGCAAGCGAAGATGCCTCTGCGGTAACGCCTTCTTGGAGGCAGCCGTCGCCGGCGATGACATAGATGTAGTGATCGAACGGGGACTCGCCAGCAGGCGTCTCAGGGTCGAAGAGGCCGCGCTCTCGTCGAGAAGCCATTGCCATGCCCACAGCGGAGGCAAGGCCCTGGCCGAGTGGACCCGTAGTGATCTCCACATGGTCCGTGTGGTTGTACTCCGGGTGCCCCGGCGTCTTTGCACCCCAGGTGCGCAGATCCTTCAAGTCCTGCAGCTCGAGGCCGAAACCGCCGAGATAAAGCTGCACGTACTGGGTCAACGACGAGTGGCCGTTGGATAGCACGAAACGGTCGCGGCCAACCCAATCCTTGTCGGACGGGTCAACATTCATCACACGCTGGAACAGGGTGTAGGCGAGCGGCGCCAGGGACATCGCCGTACCCGGGTGTCCGGACCCGCAGTTTTCCACCGCGTCGGCCGCCAGCACGCGGGCAGTATCAACTGCACGAGTGTCAGTATCGGTCCAATCCGACGGGTAGTTGCGGACAGTCATGGCTTGCAGCTCGGGGGGCAGCGTCACTTCATTCCTCGCTTAAGTTGAGTCTGATGAGGTCTCCCAAGAGCATACTGCGTGACCCTTATGGCGTGTTCGATTCGTGCCTACAGTGGGGGAACGGCTACCATCGTCCAAAGGTATGAGTGCCCTGCGCCACCTGAAGAATAAAAAGGAGAGAGTTGTTGGAGACCATTAAGGCATATTTCGCGTTGACGAAGCCGAGGGTCATTGAACTACTCCTGGTCGCCGCAATCCCGGCGATGCTCCAGGCTGACCGCGGCGAAGTTCACGTTTGGCTCGTCTTCGCAACTCTCCTCGGAGGCTGGATGGGTGCCGGCGCCGCAAACACGTTCAACATGGTGGCCGACTACGACATCGACCAGAAGATGGGGCGTACGCGCGCCCGCCCGCTGGTCCGTCACAAGATCACCAAGCAAAAGGCCGCCGTCTTTGCATGGGCACTGCTGATCATCAGTGTGCTGTGGCTTGGTTTGCTCTGTAAGTCCTGGTTGGCGGCGTTCTTCATCATCTTGACCAACGCGTTCTACATCTTCGTCTACACGAAGTGGCTCAAGCGCCGCACGTGGCAAAACGTGATTTGGGGCGGCGCGGCTGGCTGCATGCCGGTGCTCGTCGGTTGGGCCGTGATCCGCGACAACGTCACCGACGGAACGCCAGACCACTGGTGGCAGGCCATCGTGATGTTCCTGATCATCTTCTTCTGGACGCCACCGCACACCTGGGCGCTAGCAATGAAGTACAGGGAAGACTACGCGCGTGCGAATGTGCCGATGCTGCCGGTGGTGGCCTCGCCAGAAGAAACCAGCCGTCAGATCGTGCTGTACTCCTGGCTGACCGTCATTGTCTCGTTTGGCCTCGTGCCGGCTGCGTCGTGGATTTACCTCGTGATTGCCGTGGTATCCGGTGTCGCATTCCTCGTCATGGCGACCAAGCTGCACAACGGCATCGTCCGTGGCGAGAAGGTCAAGCCGCTAAAGCTGTTCATCTTGTCGAACAACTACCTCGCGGCCCTGTTCCTCGGTCTGTCCTTTGACGCCGTGCTTGGCTGGGAGACTATAGGAGAACTGCTCTTCTAATCCCGCTCGATTAATCCCGCTCGATCTTGAGCACCACAGAACCTGTGGTCTTACGCGCCTGCAGATCCTCATGGGCTTTGCGGGCGTTCTTGAGCTCATACGGCGGGTGGACGCGCATCCTGACGGTGCCGTCCTCGATCGCACGGACAACTGCCTGTGCGCGCATGAGGAACTCCTCGTCTGTGGCAACGTAGTGCTTCAGCGAGGGGCGGGTGAGGAACAGTGCTCCGTGCTGGTTCAACTCTTGAATCTTGAACGGTTCCACGTCGCCCGACGCGGAACCGAAGGAGCACACGAGGCCACGCGGACCTGTGACCTCAAGGGCAAACTGGAAAGTGTCCCTGCCAACGCCGTCGTAGACCACGTTGACGCCCTTGCCACCGTTGGCTTCCTTGATTTCCTCTGCGAGAGCGGAGCCCTTGTCTCCGTATCGGAACACCTTGGTCGCTCCGGCTTTGTACGCGAGATCCTCTTTCTCGTCACTAGAAACAATCGAATAAACCGTGGTTTCGAGCGCCGCAGCCATCTGGGTCAGGATAAGGCCGACGCCACCGGCGCCAGCAGTGATGACCATGGTGTCTCCCGGCCTGGTATCTCGAACACCGTGGAGAAGGTAGTGCGAGGTCATCCCCTGTAGAAGCATGGATGCCGCAACCTCGGGCTGCACGCCTTCCGGCACTGCGACGAGACGGTTGCGGTCGACGGCAACCTTCTCTGCGTAGGACCCTGGAGCGTCGTGCCAAGCGACGAGCGTACCCGGCGCGATTTCCCCCAATGGGTCGTCGACCACTCGGCCGCAACCTTCGGTGCCGGGGATGTAGGGAGGCTCAGAGGCGTACGTTCCGGAGCGGAAGTACGTGTCTATGTAGTTGACGCCGGCATAGTCGACGTCGACAAGCAATTGCCCCTCGCCTGGAACGGGATCCGCGATCTCGGTGTATTCGAGTACCTCCGGGCCGCCATGTTTGGTAACAAGAATTGCCTTCATGTCACACTAGCGTAGGCAAACGACGCTTTCCGTGTGCGAAAAGGAATGCACTAAATGCCACGACCGTTGATGACATGCCGATGTGGACTGGGATTGTCCAGCGTGGAACACCCATCCTGAACTGGATGACGCCGATGGCCCACTGCACAAAAATCAATGCAATGAGCACCCAGACGGTTCGTTTTGCGTCTGCGGGGGCATCAGAGCGGCGCAAGATGAAAGCGACGACGAAGGTTGCGATGAGGTAGACGTACATGCAGATGGCGTGGACATAGGCGAGCATCCGGGTGTCGAGGTCGAGACGACCTTCCATGCCAACACCGGAATCACCCGAGTGTGGACCCGAGCCGGTAACCATAGTGCCGGTAACGAGGACAAAGCAGAGCGCGACGGCGGCGATGACGGTCCAGGTCTGAGCATGTGCGGGGAAGCGGCGCGTCAGCTCGGCCGCATCGGTTTCTGCGATGCGCATGTAGAGCACTGCCGCAACCCACACGAGCAGCATCGACGGCAGGAAGTGCACCGCGACGGACCACCATTGCAGGTCGAGGCGTACTGAAATGCCGCCGATGATGGCCTGGACAACAACGCCGAGGAAGGAAACCCAAGCCATCGTCTTGATTGCGTCGCTGCGCTTCGCTTTGTATACCGCAATTAGGACAAGGACTGCGGCAGCAGCGACGACGAAGGCGAGCAGGCGGTTACCAAACTCGATTGTCTGGTGAATCCAAGGTGCAGCGCCCGCAACCGGCACGAGTGAGCCCTCGTGGCACAGCGGCCAGGTGTCGCAACCGAGACCGGAACCGGTCACGCGGACAAGCGAGCCGGTGACCGTAATGCCACCTTGGCAGATGAGCAGCACCATGCTGAGAACACGCTGCAGGTGAAGCGAGGGATCTTCCCAGGCCTCTTTGAACCGGCTTTGGGACTTTGGTTGGGCAGTGGCGGTCGACAAAACTTCTCCAACTTTCGGATGAATAACGGCTTGAGTGTATCGCGGTTAGTCGTCAAAGCGGAACAGGCGCACCGCCCCGATGATCGCTAGGACAGTCCATACTGCGAGCGAGACCCAAGCCGACACGTTAAAACGCAGGTCAACAGCATCTTCCAAAGCACCGGCTAGCGCGACCGTGGGCACAGCATTCCATACACCGGCACTAGAAAGGTCCCCGGAATAGACCACCCATCCAACGATGCCCATGAACGCAATCCAGATCAGGTTTGCCAGCGCAAGGACTAGCTCGGAGCGCAACGTGCCGCCCATCAGTAGTCCCATGGCGGTAAACGCCGCCACGCCGAACAGCAGGGTAATCAGGCCGAATCCAGCGCCTGCGACCGAAACTCGCCAGCCCAGGTATAGGGCAATCGCGCCGAGGACGACGATCTGTACCAAAACGGTGGCGAGAACACCGAAGATTTTCCCGGCGACAATGGTCCATGGTGGCACGCCCGAGGCGCCCACGCGCTTGAGCGCTCCGTATCGACGATCAAACGCAAGGGCAATCGCCTGGCCCGTGAAGCCAGCCGAGGTAGCAGCAACAGCAAACACCATCGGAACGAGTGCGTTGAAGTCGGTGTCGTCGCCAAACATCGGTATGTGCGTGGCTGCGATGAGCACCGCAGCAGGGATGATGAGGTTGACGAGGAGCTGTTCGCCGTGGCGCAGCATCAGCCTTGCTTCAACGCGGCCTTGTGCCAGTGCCATCTGTGCAAGTGATGCACGTTGCGGGTTCGGCGTGAAAATACCAGGGGTAAGAGCTCGGTCGGTGGTCTGGGCTTGCGTGGTCATTGCGTTAGCTCCTCAACTCTCGTCCGGTGATATCCAAAAAGACGTCCTCAAGGTCGCGGTGCGACATCGACAAATCCCGGATCAGCACGTTTTGCTGGGCAGCACTTCGCGCAAGCGCTTCGATGACGGCCGGGGAACCGGCGCCAAGAATTCGGTAGCGCTGAGGGCTGACTGCCTCGGCGGTAATGTCGAGCGCTCGGAGTTCGTCGTTAAGCAGGTGCACATCGAGCTTACGGTCCGTGCGGACAGCAACAACCGGGTACTCCTCATGACTGGTCAACTCCGCTGGGGAGCCTTGGGCGACGAGTTTGCCATGGTCAATGATCGCAACGTCGTCGGCGAGCGTTTCCGCTTCGTCCATCAAGTGGGTGGTAAGGAGCACAGTGGTGCCGTCACGCTTCATCGCCTGGATGATGTCCCATACTGCGAGGCGCGACTGGGCATCCATGCCTGCAGTGGGTTCGTCGAGGAAGATTAGTTCTGGGCGACCAATCATCGCGAGCGCGAGCGACAGTCGCTGCTGTTGGCCGCCCGACAGGCGGCGGTACGTGGTCTTCGCTACGCCTTCAAGCCCGAGCAGCTCTATAAGCCAGTCCGGGTCGTGAGGATTGGTGTTGTACCGCGCAGCGAGCTGCAGGATCTCGCGAACCTTCAACGACGCATAGGATCCGCCCCCTTGCAGCATGATGCCGATGCGGTCACGGACCTTCTGCGGTTGCGTAACAGGGTCGATGCCAAGCACCCGGATAGACCCGGAGGTTGGTGTGGTAAACCCCTCGCACATCTCAATCGTCGTCGTTTTGCCGGCACCATTCGGGCCGAGCAGTGCCAAAAGTTGACCACGTCGCGCGGTAAACGTCAGTCCGTCGACAGCCCGCTTTTCGCCGTACTCCTTGACGACATTGTCGACTTCAAGAGCAAGATCACTCATGGCCGATCAGTCTAGCCCGCGGCCCCGCCAGTACCGGAAACCCAACCAGGCAACAAGCACTAACGCAGTGAACGCAACAGCGGCTGACCCGTAGATTGTCACCACAGCAAACGGCGGCAGTGCCAGCCCGCGCGGGAGCACGAGGAAGCTAAAAACCGCGCTATAAGACGCCACAATCACCCGGAAAAAGAACCGGTTCGCCCAGGCCGCTAGCGGCAAGATCGCCCAGAGCGGATACCAGGGGTGCACCACCGGGAACAGGATCACGAGCACCAGCATGGATACGCCGAGCCCGCCAACGGGGTGGATCGTGCCTTTAAACGTTGCCCACAACATTCGCACCGCGAACGCCGCCGCGACGGCGAGCCCTGCGCCACGCGTAACGACGAGTATCGCCTCGGTCTGATCGCCGAGTCCCAGCAGCATCCCAATGAATCCACTGATGACGCCGATGTCGGTGGTCAGCGAGAGCCAACTGCGTATCGACGCAGCACCGCCCTGTCCCGTCACCCACCCGAACCCGATGCCGGTACCGAGGGAGACGAGTGTGATCGTCGCTAAGAAAATAAGCGTTTGCACGGCGACTGCCCGCGCAATGGAGCGCACCGTAGAGACTCCCCTGAGGTGAAAACTGCGCGCGAGCGCCATGCCAATAAACCCCAGCGGGATGAACCCGGTCACCTTCACCAACCCCGCACAGGAGAGGAGGGCGCCCGATGCTATCAGGATGATCCAAGTACGGAAGGTTGCATCGCCAGTTCGGATCGGATCGACTGCTCTGAGCCCGAGCTCGAGGCCGACGAGGACGAAGCCGACCAGTAACGCCTCGTTGTGAATACCTCCGACCAGGTGCAGGATGGTCAGTGGGTTGAGCAGGCCGAGCCACAGCGCAGCCGAGGCGTTGACGCCACACCGTTGCGCAAGGGCACGCAACCCCCACGATGCTGCGAGCAATCCCGCGACAGAAAGCACACGGTGCAGGAAGACCCCCCAAAACACTGCATCGGCGGTAACAATGGAAATTAACGCCGCGATGCCGAGTGCAACCGGCCCGTACGGGCTTGGAGAGTGCGCCCAAATGAACGGCACGGACCTGGCCAGTGGGTGGTCGACGCCGAGGATCTCTACTGGCCCGGCGGCGTACGGGTCAAGGCCCATGCGCACAATCGCGCCGTTAGCCAAATAAGAATAAATGTCCTGAGTGAACAGGGGCGCGGTCAACATTAATGGCAGCACCCATGCGACGAACGTGCGCTGCAGCGCCGGTGCTCCGATGCGTGGTGCGTGCCCACCTGCACCGACAAACGGCGCCATAATCAGCCATGACGCGACAAGCATGCCCACGCCGATGAGCACGATGGCGTTAGAAGCCAGCATCATTCGGCTCATGGTGGCCCCAAAGGGGAAGGCGAACCACGGATTATCGACGACTGGGAGCGCCCCGCCACCTAAACCACCTAGCGCGATGAGACACGCGCCCAGGGCTCCGAGCCAGCGCAAAATGAAAAACCGGTCCCGCTCCCGGTAAGACGGTTGTGGAATGGACGAACCACCATCAAACCCGGGCGACGGATTGTGCAGTTCCGAGGAACGCGAACCGGGCCGCCCCATGTGGGGAAACTCCGCAAGGACCGCACGACCAGGGCGCCGCAGACGCGGCAATCTCGGCGAGCGGGGAGGCTGGGCAGTCACGTCGCTAGAGCTTACTTGGTGCACGCCACGCCAAGGAGACCCGCTTCGGCGGGAATAATTACGACACACTAGTGTTGTGTAAAGGCGAGCAGAGAGCCAAGGAAAGGGGTTGCATGGTGGCAGAGAAAGACACTGCATACCGCGCGAACGGAACAACCCGTTCGCAGGTGATGTCTATCCTGCTCAAACAAGGGCCCGTTGCGGCGGCCGAAATCGGCACCGAGCTTGGACTTTCGCCCGCCGGCGTACGACGCCATCTGGACAAACTCGTTGAAGAAGGGATGGCAGAAACCTGCCCGCCGCGTGCGGTAGCAGGGGATCAGGCATCCCGCGGCCGTCCCGCAAAACACTTCCAGCTCACCGTCAAGGGCAGGGAAGAGTTCGGTACGAGCTACGACACCATCGCGCTTGAGGCCGTTGATGTGATCGAATCTATCGGCGGCGAGGAAGCGGTGCGTGAATTCGCTCGCAGGAGGGCCGAACGCATCTTCGCAGATGTCCAGACTGGTGCTGACAGTGACGACCCGGAAGCAGCAGTGCAAGCTGTTGCTGCCGCGCTCGAAGCCCACGGATACGAGCCCACCGTCAGGCGTACGCCAGCAGGTATCCAACTGTGCCAACACCACTGTCCAGTCTCCGCGGTAGCGGCTGAGCATCCAGAATTGTGCGAGGCGGAACACGAGGCCATTGCGCGCATCGTCGATACGCATGTGCAACCGCTCGCCCTTATTGTGGACGGACACGGCATCTGCACGACTAACATCCCTCTCGCCCCAAAGGCGGGAAACGAAACGAAAGGAGCGGCTGACAATGACTGAAGCGAAGCCAACGCCAGGTCTTGAGAAGCCGATGAACGACGACGAGATCATCGAGTCCATCGGCGCTTACAACTACGGCTGGCACGACTCCGATGTTGCCGGCGCATCCGCGCGACGCGGCCTCAACGAGGACGTTGTCCGCGACATTTCCGGCATCAAGGAAGAGCCGGAATGGATGCTGAACCAGCGTCTCAAGGCGCTCGAGATCTTTGAAAAGAAGCCGATGCCGACCTGGGGCGCAGACCTCTCCGGCATCGACTTTGACAACATCAAGTACTACGTCCGCTCCACCGAGAAGCAGGCGACCTCCTGGGAAGATCTGCCGGAGGACATCAAGAACACCTACGACAAGCTGGGCATCCCCGAGGCAGAGAAGCAGCGCCTCGTTGCAGGCGTTGCAGCACAGTACGAGTCCGAGGTTGTCTACCACCAGATCCGCGAGGACCTGGAGGAAAAGGGCGTCATCTTCGTCGATACTGACACCGCGCTGCGTGAGCACGAGGACCTATTCAAGGAGTACTTCGGCTCCGTCATTCCGGCCGGCGACAACAAGTTCTCCGCGCTGAACACCGCAGTGTGGTCTGGTGGCTCCTTCATCTACGTCCCGCCGGGGGTCCACGTGGACATCCCGCTGCAGGCCTACTTCCGCATCAACACCGAGAACATGGGCCAGTTCGAGCGCACATTGATCATTGTCGACGAGGACGCGTACGTGCACTACGTCGAGGGCTGCACCGCCCCGATCTACAAGTCGGACTCCCTGCACTCCGCGGTGGTGGAAATCATCGTGAAGAAGGGCGGCCGCTGCCGCTACACCACCATTCAGAACTGGTCGAACAACGTCTACAACCTGGTCACCAAGCGTGCCAAGGCTGAAGAGGGCGCGACCATGGAGTGGGTCGATGGCAACATTGGCTCCAAGGTGACCATGAAGTACCCGGCCGTCTGGATGACCGGTGAGCACGCCCGTGGCGAGGTGCTCTCCGTCGCCTTCGCAGGTGAGGGCCAGTTCCAGGACACCGGTGCGAAGATGACGCACATGGCTCCGCACACGTCGTCGTCGATCGTGTCCAAGTCCGTCGCCCGCGGCGGTGGCCGTGCCGCATACCGTGGCTTGGTTCAGGTCAATGCCAATGCGAACGACTCCGCATCCAACGTTGAATGCGACGCGCTTCTGGTCGACAACATTTCCCGCTCGGACACGTACCCATACAACGACATCCGCAACGACCGCGTCACGCTCGGCCACGAGGCGAAGGTGTCCAAGGTTTCCGAGGACCAGCTGTTCTACCTCATGTCCCGCGGCATTGCCGAGGAAGAGGCGATGGCAATGATCGTGCGCGGCTTCGTCGAACCGATCGCCAAGGAGCTGCCAATGGAGTACGCCCTCGAGCTGAACCGTCTCATTGAGCTGCAAATGGAAGGATCGGTGGGCTAAATGGCTGAAACCGTCAAGAACGCCACCACACACAACAACAAGGGCGACCTGTACTCCTCCTTCAACGTTGAAGATTTCGACATCCCCGGCGGCCGCGACGAGGTCTGGCGCTTCGTCTCCCTACGTCGCCTGCGCGGCCTGCACAACGGCCAGTTCGCACCGCAGGCTCCCGCCCAGATCACAGTTGACGCTCCGTCCGAGGTCACCGTTGAGCAAGTTGCGCTTGACGACGACCGCGTGACCGCCGCCGGCGCTCCCGTCGACCGCATCGCCGCCCAGGCGTGGACCTCCTCCGAAAACGCCACACTGGTATCGGTGCCAGCAAACGTCGAGCTCAACGACACAATCACCATTACTGTGACCGGTGCAGGCACAGACGTCACGACGTTTGGCACCATCGTTGTCGAGACCGGCGCGAACTCCGGCGCAACCGTGCTGGTGCGCTACGAGGGCTCCGGCACTCACGCCGACAACGTCAACTGGGTCATCGGTGAGGGCTCCCGCGTCAATGCCGTCATCGACGCCGAATGGGATCTTGATGCAGTACATGTTGGCCAGCAGGCGATCGTCGTCAAGCGCGATGCAACCCTGCGTCACCATGTCGCAACCTTTGGCGGCGAGGTCGTGCGAATCTCCCCACGCGTGTCCTTCGAGGCACCGGGCGGCGACGCCGAACTGACCGGCGTGTACTTCGCCGACGCTGGCCAGTACATCGAAAACCGCCTGCTCGTCGATCACGGCGTACCGAACTGCCGCTCCAACGTGCTCTACAAGGGTGCCCTCCAAGGCGACAAGGCCTCCGGCTTGCCCGAGGCCCGCACCTGCTGGGTCGGCGACGTACTCATCCGCGCCGAAGCGCAAGGCACCGACACTTACGAAACCAACCGCAACCTGGTGCTTACCGACGGTGCACGCGCCGACGCGATCCCGAACCTGGAAATCGAAACCGGCGAAATCGCTGGTGCTGGCCACGCAGCAACCGTCGGCCGCTTCGACGACGACCAGCTGTTCTACCTGCGCTCCCGCGGTATCCGCGAGGAAGACGCCACCCGTCTGATCATCCGTGGCTTCTTTAACGAGGTCCTCAACCAGATCCCAATCGAGTCGGTCCGTGAAGACCTCATCGCCCGCGTCGCCGGCGAACTCGAGCGCAACGAAAACTAAAAGGAGCTTCTATGTCCACCCTCGAAATTAAGAACCTGCACGCCAACGTCCTTCCGTCCGAGGAAGGCCAGGAGCCGAAGCCCATCCTCAAGGGCGTCAACCTGACCATCAAGGGCGGCGAAACCCACGCCATCATGGGCCCCAACGGCTCTGGCAAGTCCACCCTTGCCTACACCTTGGCCGGCCACCCGAAGTACGAGGTGACCGAAGGCGAAGTGCTGCTCGACGGCGAAAACATCCTCGAGATGGAAATCGACGAGCGCGCACGCGCCGGACTCTTCCTGGCCATGCAGTACCCGGTCGAGGTCCCAGGTGTGTCCTCCTCGAACTTCATGCGCTCCGCAGTCACCGCAGTGCGCGGTGAGGCACCGAAGCTGCGCGAGTGGGTCGGCGAACTCAACGCAGCGCGCGAGGCACTCCAGATGGATGCATCCTTCTCCGAGCGCTCCGTCAACGAAGGCTTCTCCGGTGGCGAGAAGAAGCGCCACGAAGTCATGCAGCTCTCCCTGATGAAGCCGAAGTTCGCCGTCATGGATGAGACCGACTCCGGCCTCGACGTCGACGCGCTGCGCATCGTCTCCGAGGGCATCAACCGCTACCAGGACGAAACCGGTGGCGGAGTGCTCATGATTACGCACTACAAGCGCATCCTGAACTACGTCAAGCCGGACTTCATCCACGTCTTCGCGGACGGCAAGATCGTCAAGACCGGCGACGCTTCCCTCGCTGACCAGCTCGAGGCTGAAGGCTACGAGAAGTTCATCTAATGACGCTCGACGTAACTGCAATCCGGCAAGAGTTCCCGATCCTGGGGCGCACCGTGCGCGGCGGAAAGCCGTTGGTGTACCTGGATTCGGGGGCGACGTCGCAACGCCCGCAGCGGGTGTGGGACGCTGAGCGCGACTTCGTGCTCGGCTACAACGCTCCCGTGCACCGCGGTTCATACCTTCTCGCTGAAGAGGCGACCGATGCATACGAATCGGCCCGCGAGGCGATCGCGGCGTTCGTAGGCGCGCGTAACGACGAGATCGCGTTCACCAAAAACGCCACCGAAGCCCTGAACTTGGTTGCGCACGTCCTGGGTGACTCGCGGGCGGGCTCGCTCGCGGTCGGGCCTGAGGACACGATCGTGATCACCGAGCTTGAGCACCACGCAAACCTGGTGCCATGGCAGGAGCTCGCCCGTCGCACAGGCGCGACGTTGAAGTGGTACAAGATGACCCCGGACGGACGCATCGACCTTGACTCGCTCGAGCTCGACAACTCCGTCAAGGTGGTCGCCTTTACCCACCAGTCGAACGTCACCGGTGCGGTTGCAGATGTCGAGGAGATGGTGCGCCGCGCAAAGGCTGTCGGGGCTCTCACCGTGCTCGACGCTTGCCAATCCGTGCCGCACATGCCGGTCGATTTCCACGCCTTGGACGTCGACTTCGCTGCCTTCTCCGGGCACAAGATGTGCGGCCCCAGTGGCGTGGGCGCGGTGTACTCCAAGCACCTCAACGAGCTGCCGCCGTTCTTGACCGGTGGCTCCATGATCGAGGTCGTGCGCATGGAGGAATCCACCTTCGCTCCCGCACCGCAGCGCTTCGAAGCGGGCACCCAGATGACCTCGCAGGTCGTCGGGCTCGGCGAGGCAGTGCGTTTCCTCACCGAGGTGGGTATGGAGGAGATCCAGGCTCACGAACACAAGCTCACGGCCTATGCGCTGGAGCAGATGCAGGCAATTGATGGGCTGCGCATCGCTGGCCCGCTGACGGCTGAGAATCGCGGTGGCGCGATCTCGTTCACTGTCGACGGTGTCCACCCGCATGACTTGGGGCAGGTGCTCGACTCTGAAGGCGTTGCGATTCGCACCGGCCACCACTGTGCGTGGCCAGCGCACCGCGGCCTCAATCTGCAGTCGACCTCGCGGGCAAGCTTCTACCTGTACAACACGCTTGACGAGGTAGACACGCTGGTGGCCTCTATTGCCAAGGCGAAGGAGTTTTTCGCACGATGAACCTCGAATCCATGTACCAGGAAGTCATCCTGGACCATTACAAAAACCCGCAGCACGCCGGGCTTCGCGAGCCATACGAGGCGGAGGTGCACCACGTCAACCCGTCCTGTGGCGACGAGCTGACGCTCCGTGTTCACCTGTCCGAAGATGGCTCCACCGTCGAGGACGTCTCCTACGACGCCGAAGGGTGCTCCATCTCCCAGGCTTCGACCTCGGTGATGGCTGAGGAGGTTATCGGCCTGCCGGTCGCCGAGGCGATGAAGAAGCTCGAAGCTTTCGACGAGATGATCACCTCCCGCGGCACCGTCGAGGGCGACGCGGAGATGATCGGCGATGGCGTCGCTTTCTCGGGTGTGTCGAAGTTTCCGGCCCGCGTCAAGTGCGCGCTGCTCGGCTGGAAGGCATTCCAGGCGGCAACGTCGGATGCATTGGAAGAAAAGGAGTAACTGTGACCGAATCGAACAAGCAGTCCGAGCGACCACAGCAAACCGAAGAGCAACTCAAGTTGGTCGGTGAAGTAGAGGAGTACCTCCACGACGTCATCGACCCGGAGCTGGGTATCAACGTTGTTGACCTCGGCCTGGTCTACGACCTGTGGATCGAGGAGCGCGAGGGCAAGACTGTCGCGGTGCTCAACATGACGCTCACCTCGCCGGCGTGCCCGCTCACCGACGTGATCGAGGAGCAGGCCACCAATGCGGTGGTGTCGAATACCGCGGTCGACGAGCTTGAGCTCAACTGGGTCTGGATGCCGCCGTGGGGCCCGCAGTTCATCACGGAAGAGGGACGCGAGCAGCTGCGTGCGCTTGGCTTCGCTGTCTAGACATCTATCTTGATCTTTCCCCGTCACGGAATGACTGTGGCGGGGAATTTTCGTTTAGGGATGGTTGATAGAGTGTTGCCCCGTGATTGTCACCAATGATCTCGAGGTCCGCGTCGGGGCACGCACGCTTCTCGACGCCCCAGGCCAGCACCTCCGCGTCCAACCCGGCGACCGCATCGGGCTCGTCGGCCGCAATGGTGCCGGTAAGACGACGACGATGCGCATCCTGGCGGGGGAGACCGAACCCTACGGCGGCTCGGTGACCCGGGCGGGCGAGATCGGCTACCTCCCGCAGGATTCCAAGGAAGGCGACATCGAGCAGACCGCCCGCGACCGTGTGCTCTCCGCCCGTGGGCTTGATCAGATTCAACGCTCCATGGCGAAGCAGCAGAAGATCATGGAGGAGACCGACGGGGCGGAGCGTGACAAGGCGATTGCGAAGTTCTCCCGCCTGGAGGAGCGCTACCAGGCGCTCGGCGGCTACGAGGCCAACGCTGAAGCGGCGCAGATCTGTGACAATTTGGGGCTTCCGGCCAGGGTGCTTGATCAGAAACTTAAGACGCTTTCGGGTGGTCAGCGTCGCCGCGTCGAACTGGCCCAAATTCTCTTTGCTTCTCGCCAGGGTTCGGGTAAGTCGAAGACGACGCTTCTTCTCGACGAGCCCACCAACCACCTCGACGCCGACTCCATCACCTGGCTGCGTAACTTCCTGTCCAAGCACGAGGGCGGGTTGATCATGATCTCGCACGACGTTGAGCTTCTCGACGCCGTCTGCAACAAGGTCTGGTTCCTCGACGCCGTCCGCGCGGAGGCCGACGTGTACAACATGGGCTTTTCCAAGTACAAGGACGCACGCGCCCTCGACGAGGCCCGGCGGCGCCGCGAGCGCGCCAACGCGGAGAAGAAGGCCTCGGCCCTGCAGAAGCAGGCCGCCAAGCTCGGCGCGAAAGCCACTAAGGCGGCCGCGGCGAAGCAGATGCTGGCGCGTGCCGAGCGCATGATGGGGGAGCTCGACGAGGTCCGCGTCGCCGACAAGGTCGCCTCCATCTCGTTCCCTGAGCCGGCGCCGTGCGGCAAGACCCCGCTCTTCGGCAAGGGGTTGACAAAGATGTACGGCTCGCTCGAAGTCTTCGCGGGCGTCGATCTTGCGGTGGACAAGGGATCCCGGGTGGTCGTTCTCGGCACGAATGGTGTGGGCAAGACTACTTTGCTCAAGCTGCTCGCCGGGGTGGAGCGCACCGACGGGGAGGGTGGCGTCGTCTCCGGCCATGGCCTCAAGATTGGCTACTTTGCCCAGGAGCACGACACGATCGACGGCTCCAAGTCGGTGTGGGAAAACACGATCGAGGCTTGCCCCGACGCTGGCCAACAGGACCTGCGTGGGCTGCTTGGTGCCTTCATGTTCTCCGGCGACAAGCTCGATCAGCCGGCGGGCACCCTTTCTGGCGGCGAGAAGACTCGCCTAGCGCTGGCGACGCTGGTTTCCTCGCGTGCGAACGTGTTGCTTCTCGACGAGCCCACCAACAACCTCGACCCACAATCCCGCGAACAGGTCCTCGATGCGCTGAAGACGTACACGGGAGCGGTGGTGCTGGTCACCCACGATCCGGGTGCGGTGCGGGCGCTCGAGCCAGAGCGGGTCATCATCATGCCGGAGGGCGATGAAGATATGTGGAGCGACGAGTACATGGAGATCGTCGAGCTGGCATAGCAACGCGCCATCATGGCAGACGTGGCCAGGCTAGCGCACACCTACGTTTGTTCGAGGCAGGCGTGTTCCCGGAGGCGGCCTAAAACGGCGGGTGAGGGGATTGGCGGTTTGCCCAGGGTGGTGGCTCGGTAGGCTCGCGCGGTGGTGGTTTCGCTGTAGCAGTCTTCGGTCGGTGGTTTCGTTTACGGATCCGATTGACGGCTGAGTTTTCCGCAGCATCGGCATGATTGAACCTGATTTCGGTGGACCCGGGTTGCTTCACGCCGGCACGACCAGCTGCGTGGTCCCGTTCGATGTGACTCGTGTTGCCTCTGTGGTCTTTGAAGTCGTTGTTGCACCGGTGATGGGTTCTACAGAGGGCCGCGAGGTTGTCGATGTTGGTGTCGCCGCCCTGAAGCCACGAGGTGATGTGGTGGATCTCGGTTTGGGTCAGTGGGGCGGTGCACCCCGTCCAGGCACACACGCCTTGCACCGCGAGCAACGTGATCTTCTGTGCCAATGATGCAAGGCGGTTTGTGCGGTAGAGGTTTAGCGGCAGTGCGGTGGCGCCATCAACGGTCAGGATAAAGTCAGCGGTGCCGTCCATCCCGAGACGGACGAGATCGAATGCTGTGAGGTCGATGCCGGTATTGGTTTGAAACCTTGTGGTTGGGGAGGCATCGGCGAGCTCGTCGAGCGTTACGGAGACGACAACGGACGCACAGCCGCCACCTGTTGGCTTTTGACACGTGTCGTAGTGCTTCAGCATCTTGGCAAATTGGTCGTAGGCCCGTTGGGCCGGAGTTCGGTAGTCGTCGACATCCTTTGGCATGTTTGAGTTCGGCGCTAGCCCCTTGTCGGCGAGTGCCTTGAACAATGCGGTGTCGCTGGCAGTGGCGTCGATGGTGATCTTGTGGGTGCCGTCGGCGCGCTGTGGCCCGATGTGGAGCCCACGTTTCTCCATGCCGGCGTTTGGGTTCGTGGGGTCGAGGTGTTCGCGGTTAGCGTCTTCTACCCAGCGTCGTACTGTTGCACGGAGGTCTTTGACTGTACGTCGCGGAGCCTCTGCGAGCGCCTTAGCCTGGAGACGAGCGCGGGCACCTTTGGCGGCCTCAACGAGGCGATCCAGCTCGAGACGAATCACGCGTTGTTTTTCGGCATTGACGCGCTCGGCGTTTCGGCGTGCCGTTTCCTGTTCGCGGCGCGCCTGCTCGCGCGCTGCTTGCTGCGCAGCTGCTTTCGCGGCCGCCTGTGCGGCATCGTCCGCCGTGGAATCTGCGTTGGAGTCGAAGAGGTCACCATCAGCAGCGTCCTCTGCGGTCCCCTCGACGGCCGGCTCCCCGTAGTAGTCGCGGCCACGGGCGAGACGGTCGTAGGCCTCCTTGGGCTCAAGGCCAAGCTTCTTCTGTAAGTACTGGGTCGGATGTTTCGCGCCGACGGTGCGGCCAGCTTCATCGCGCTCGCAGAGGAATGCGAAGAAGGCGTCGAGGCTTGCCTTGACGTTGAAGGCTGCTTCGAAGCGCTCCATCTCTTTGTGGATGTCGTCGAAGTGCAGCGTTGCTGGGTCGTGAAAGAGGTCCTTGATTGCGAAAAGGGCATGGGAGATGGTGTCGACGTGGCGCGAAAGCTCCGTTGACATGGTTTCTCTCCCTTAACGCAATCGGAATTAGTGCTAGAACGGACCTTTAACAGTTGTAGGGCTGGAGTCAGCCCAGGATGTGTCGGCAAGAAAGTCAACTGTGATGGATTCTCGGCGTGGTTGTGTCAGCCGTTCATGTACGCGCTTCATCGAGTCTTCGTTGACGTCGACTACCATGATCAACCTGCCGGAACTATCGCTCAGGCGCAATGAATTTTCCAGCGAATCAATGGTGAGGAATGGATAGTCGCTCGGGAAGTGTGGCTTCACTACCGTCTCGTATTCGTCGCCAAGCAATGCGTCCTGGAAGGGGCGAATCTGGACGTGTGGTGGCTTCCAATGGAATAGGTATTGCGCCAAAATCTCCGCAGTAACGGATCCTTCATCCCGGAGTGAAAGCAGATTGGTCAGGATCCTGTCTCCGCCGGCGGGGAGCAGGATATCCATGCCTGAGCAGTACTCGCCGTTGCGCTTTGAGATAACCCGTATGACTTTGCGTTCAAGAAGTGGCGGTAGCTGCAAGTACATGTCCGTGTTGCTAGCGCGAGCCAATTCGTAAAGGGGCTTAACGTTTTCATGATCAAACGTGCAGCGGTCCGGCTTATAGTTGTCGATCCTGAGCGTCACTTCGCGTCGGGCGTAGTCGAGGATGAGGTAGTCTTCGCACAGCTCGTCGAGGTACGGGGTGTCCACATATTGCGTGGATAGTGGCGCTGGAAATTGGGCGAGAAGATTTGCGATGTCTCCGAGTCCCCGAGTGGGATTTCTTGTGTCGATCCTATATGCGTAAATAGATTCGAGAATGGATGTGAATCCGTCCCCGTGAAGATAGAAAGTTGCGCCGACCGGCTCGCATTCATTGCGTTCGGTTATGACATGTAGTAGCGGTTCTGGGAACATTTCTGCGCTCCTTAGATCGTAAAAATTGTGTTACCAGTGACCGTAATGAGCTAAACATTGATCGCACAAGTGTTTGATCACTATATTGTGCATTGGACCCTAGATAAAAGAAATATGCGAAATTTTGCGAGAATAGCAACACGCTTATCGACGATCAACCCAACCGGCTAAACTTCAAGCCATGGCTAAAAACAATGAGTTCATCGACACCATCAAGGACGCATGGAACAGCTTGTCCTCTGACCAGAAGACCATCGCTGGCGTCTTGGCCACGATCGATACGGCAGGCAAGGCCTTCGCGTTGCGTGACCTTGCCCGCACCAACTCCAACAAGATCCGTGGTCCAAAGTGGCTATGGACACCGATCATCGGAGCGGTGAACACGTTGGGCTGGGTCGGCTACTTCATCATTGGGAAGAAGCGCTAGGTCCCACGACAGAGGATCCGCGGTAAAAGCGGATCTTGCTGATGTTTTGGGGGTCGGGCCGCTGCCAGGGATAGCGGTCGGGGTAGGCCCGTACCTCTTCGCTCAGGCGCATGAGTGTGTCTGTTCCAGCAGGACCGCCCAGAGTAAGCACTCCGTCGACGATCTCGACCGCCGATGAGTAAGAAGGTTCGTCCGACATGCTTTGCACTGAAGCCGTTGGGAATTCCGCGAAGAGTGTCCGGCCGCGCCTGAAAACGAAGACGTTCTCGTCGTAATAGCTAGGACGAATTCGCTCCGCGGCGATCAAGCCCCACACGTACACCACGGCCCACAGCGACAGCAGCAACGCAACGACGCGAATGGTACCTGCAGGCAGTACAAGGTGGACAACGACTGCCTCGACGGCAAGCACCGCTGTGACCATCCCAAGCAATTGCAATCGACCAGGTTGATGGGGCAGCGCCGTAGCCTCTTCGGGGATGAGTGTCTCCCGGCGGATCCAACGCAAGAGATCTCGGTATAGACCGAGTTCATACTTGGCCAGGCGGAAGCCGGGGTGTTTTCGGAACAAGCGGAGGAAGCTACGCAAGGGGATCACCTGCCAGCACTTGAAGCACTAATCCCTGTGCGCCCTTCGTAGGTACATCCGACGACGCAAGTGGCACGTCTCCGGGGCTGAGGGTGGGGAAAATGTCTCGCATCAGTCCGGCTTGCGCCAGCGGGCGCAGCCTATCGACGATTACTTCGACGGAAGGGTCTCCAGGCCGCAATTCACCGAGTTTTAGCCAGAGGTCCGCAGCCTTTCGAGCTGCGGCGAGACAGCTGGGATCTTGAAGATTCTTCCGGAGCTGCTCCCAAGTGTCCGGCGTAGCAACGCCGGTAAGGGCCATGAGGTCCCATGAATCCAGTTCGATCCGCAAAAGTGACGAATCATCGATTAAGGAGCCGAGCGAAAAACGGATGTCGTCCGGGGTCCCATGTGGCGATGTAGACAGAGCGAGAAGGCGCCGTTTCTGGCGCTGGAGCTGTGCAATGCGTTCGTCGAGAAGGACGAGCGATTTCTCAACAGCCTTCGGGCTTCGGACTTCGGAAACGGGAACTCCGGCGTCGATAAGTGCTCTGGCGCGAAGGACCGCCGCGAGATCGGATACGGAATAGTTGCGGTAGTTACCACTGGTCCGAGCAGGTTCGGGAACTGCGCCACTCGTATGCAGGTGACGCACGGCCCGCACGGAGCAGCCTGCGACTGCAGCGACTTCTGAAATCTTCACACGACCATTCTCAACCCTGACACTGTGTCAGGGTCAAGAAGTCGGAGGAACTAATTAGTTCCTAAACCCGTGCACCGGTGCGGGGATGAATCCGCCACGGTGGATGAATTCGTCGTTGCCCACCTTGTTTACCGGAATGACCGGTGCGTAGCCGAGGAGGCCGCCGAAGTTGACTTCGTCGCCAGGCTTGGTGCCCGGCACGGGGATCAGGCGTGCTGCGGTGGTCTTATGGTTCATGACACCGATTGCCGCTTCGTCGGCAATCATGCCGGCGATGAGTTCGGCAGAAGTGTCGCCTGGGATTGCGATCATGTCGAAGCCGACGGAGCAGATGGAGGTCATTGCCTCGAGTTTGTCCATGGAGATCGCACCGGAGTTTACGGCGTCGATCATGCCTTTGTCCTCGGAGACCGGGATGAACGAGCCTGACAGGCCACCGACGCGGGAGCATGCCATCATGCCGCCCTTCTTCACGGCGTCGTTAAGCAAGGCTAGCGCTGCGGTTGTGCCGTGGGTGCCGACCTGGTCGAGCCCCATGCGTTCGAGGACGTGTGCGACGGAGTCGCCCATTTCGGCGGTCGGTGCAAGCGAGAGGTCGACGATGCCAAACGGGACGCCGAGGCGCTCAGCAGCAAGAGTGCCGACGAGCTGGCCCGCACGGGTGATCTTGAACGCGGCCTTCTTGATCTCCTCGGCGACTTCGTTGAGCGTCGCGCCCTTGAGCGGAGCGATCGCATTGTCAACGACACCTGGGCCCGACACGCCGACAGAGATGACGGTGTCTGGCTCTTCGATGCCGTGGAATGCGCCGGCCATGAACGGGTTGTCGCCGACCGCGTTGGCGAAGACGACGAGCTTCGCACAGGCGATGGAGGAGCGGTCCTTGGTCAGTTCCGCCGCTTCCTTCACAATCTCGCCCATCTTGGCCACGGCGTTCATGTTGATGCCAGCGCGCGAGGATGCGATGTTGACGGAGCTGCAGACGTTGTTGGTCTCCGCCAGAGCTTCCGGGATGGAGTAGATCAGGTTCTTGTCGGCGCGGGTGCCGCCCTTCTCGACGAGTGCGGAGTAGCCGCCGACGAAGTTCACACCGAGTTCGGCTGCAGCGCGATCGAGAGCTCGCGCAATCTCGACCGGGCTACCCTCTACACCTGCTGCAACAAGTGCGACGGGGGAGACCGAGATGCGTTTATTCACAATCGGGATGCCGAGCTCGCGCTCGATGCCTTCACAGACGGGAACGAGGTCGCGGGCGCGTTCGGTGACGCGGTCGTAAACCGCCTGTGCGGTGGCCTCCATCGTGGCGCGGGTGCAACCGATGAGGGAGATGCCCATGGTTACGGTGCGGATGTCCAGGCGGTAGTCCTCGATCATCCGGATGACGTCGAGGAATCGTGCGTCAGAAAACTCGAGTTTCACGGAACTTCCCTTAGATGTCGTTGATAGCGCTGAAGAGTGCTTCAGATTGGATCCGGACTACCATGCCGAGCGGCTTGCCGCAGGCGTCGAAGGCGTCCTGGAGGACACCCATGTCAACATTTCCTTCGGGGAGCTCGACGCGCATGATCATGGTGAAGAAGTCATCCATGATGGTTTGCGATACATCTACGATGTTAAGGCCCTGGTCGGCTGCGGTTTTCGATACCGCTGCAATCACGCCCGGGCGATCCTTACCTGTGGTTGTAATAATTGCATGCATGCGAAAAGTATAGATCGAGAATCGTCGTTAGAGTCGGGTTTATGAAAACTCAGCATGTCCTCGTTCTTGGTGCAGGCGGTAACGTCTCGCGCTTCACTGTGCCCAAACTAGTGGGCAATGGCCATAACGTTAGTGCTCTTGTCCGGAATCCTGACCACGCCAAGCAGCTTATCGACGATGGCGCCACCGTCATCGTTCGCGATCTCACCACTCTCGACCAGGAGGGATGGGCACGCCTCCTTACACCATTCGATGTGGTTGTCTGGTCTGCGGGCGCAGGCGGGGGTTCTGCGGAGCGGACCTGGGCGGTGGATCGCGACGCTGCGATGACGATGATCGACGCGCTCGAAGAGCTAGACGAGTTCGCCCCTTTTCTCGTCATGGTGTCCTATGCAGGTGCTACCGAGGCCTCCACTGAGGATGATGGCGGTTCGTGGTACGCCTACGTTGAGTCAAAGAAAGCCGTTGACCGGCGACTGCTTGATTCGAGCCTGCCACACCAGATCCTTGGCCCAACGCTGCTGACCGATGATCCAGCAGAGGGCATCGCGCTTCTCGACGAACCACGTGGCACCGAATCCGAAACCCCTCGAGAGCTCGTAGCAGATGTGATCGTCGAATCGGTTGGCCGTGGCGAGCCGTTTGCACGTAACCCGCTGGACTTTGAGGGTGGCAGCGGGTCAGTCGCAGGACTTTAAATGTCGAGGCAAAAGTAGTCCTCGCGGCACAGCCGGGCGAAGTTGCGTAGAAGCATGTTCGCCCGGCTGACGTCGTGATTGGGCAGATCTGCGACGATGCGGGCGTACTCCTCGGCAGGGAAGTAGCCGTAGTCGTGGAAGAAATCCATGCGTGTACGCATGGCGTCGGCGTCCATTTCGGCGTGAAACTGTGTGGCCCACACGTGGTCGTCGTAACGCACCATCTGCACTGGGCAGGAGGGACCTGTAGCGAGCACGGTCAACGAATTGGGCAACTCTACGGGGTTCTCTGTATGTCCCGTCAGCGCGGTAAACGTGCCGGAGCCACTGACTACGGGGTCAAGCTCCCCTTCGGCTGTCACGTCAACGATGGTAGGTCCAGAAGGCTCAGGCGAGGTGCACCCAACGGTGCCGCCGAGGTGGTCGACGAGCCAGGAGATGCCGAAGCAGACGAAAAAGACGGGCTTGCCAGACGTAACCACGGTGGATAGCACGTCGTCGATATGCAGGTGCCAGGCACCACGTTCTTCATTGGTGACGTTCAGCGAGCATCCGCCGACGATAATCCCGCTGACCGTGTCGAGCGGGCCTAATTCAGCGTCAGGCGAATTGATGATGCGAAGCTCCATATCCAATTCGCTCAGGCCAGTTGCGCGCAGCGTGTCGTGATACTCGGCGTGCGCGACATCTGGGCCGATCTCGCCGTTGCGAAGTGAAAGGAAAAGGAGCTTAGCCATGCCGGCTACTCTATACCGCTCGGTCTATTCCTGATTCATTGGGTGCCGAACGGCTTGCTCCACGATGTCAAGCATCGATTCGAGGCGTTCCACAGGCTCACCGGCAGCGAGTTTGGTGATAAACCCTTCGAGAACAGTCTCCAGGTAGGTCTGCACTACCTCCACGGGGACGTCGTCGCGCATATGCTTGTTCGATTCCAAGCGCGTGCGCACCGCCTGGTCGAGCACCTCTTGATGTTCCCGCCAGCGTGCTTCGAACTTCGGGTCAGTTCGCAGTCTCCGCAGGATTTCCGCACGAGTGGTGAACCAATCGTTTGCTTCAGTGTCGTGGAGCATCCCACGCATGACCTCAACCAAACCCTGCTCACTGACCACTTGTGCCTGGCGCTCCGCGTCCGCTTTCGCAATAGCAAGGAACAGTGATTCCTTGTCTCCGAAGTGATGGAAGATCGCGCCTCGGGTTTTACCGGTGGCTTCCTCGAGCCGTGCAACAGTGGCGCCCTCGTAGCCGTAATGGGCGAAGCATTTGCGTGCGGTATCGATAATCTCGCTACGGCGGCGTGCGAGCTCGGCCTCGCTCACGATAGGCATGTCAGTGCTCCTTGGCGTAGTTCTAGGTCAAACGTGGTCGAAGACTAGCGGAGTGCGGAAACAAAGGATTAGGGGGTAAAAATGCGGAAGGGGCCCCGCGTAGTGCGGTGGCCCCTTCGCGGCGATGGCGTCAGGAGAGCTGACTAGCTCTTGACCATCTGGCGAAGCACGTACTGCAGAATGCCGCCGTGGCGGTAGTACTCAGCCTCACCTGGGGTGTCCACGCGGACAACAGCGTCGAACTCGACAGCGTCAGCGCCGTCCTTCTCAGCCTTGACGTGAACCGTTGCCGGGATGTCACCCTTGTTGAAGTCGGTGATACCGGACAGGGTGAAGGTCTCGGTGCCGTCGAGGCCGAGGGACTCGTGGGACTGGCCCTCCGGGAACTGCAGCGGCAGAACACCCATACCGATCAGGTTGGAACGGTGGATGCGCTCAAAGGACTCGGCGATAACTGCCTTCACACCAAGCAGGTTGGTGCCCTTAGCAGCCCAGTCACGGGAAGAACCGGTGCCGTATTCCTTACCAGCAAGGACGACGAGCGGAATGTTCTTCTCTGCGTAGTTCATCGCAGCATCGTAGATGTATGCCTGCGGTGCACCCTCCTGGGTGAAGTCGCGGGTGAATCCACCCTGCTCATCAACCAGCTGGTTGCGCAGACGGATGTTTGCGAAGGTACCGCGAACCATGACCTCGTGGTTGCCACGACGGGAGCCGAAGGAGTTGTAGTCCTGGCGCTCAACACCGTGGGAATCGAGGTAGTTCGCAGCCGGGGTGCCCGGCTTAATGGAGGAAGCAGGGGAGATGTGGTCCGTGGTGACCGAGTCGCCCAGCTTCGCCAGAACGCGAGCACCCTCGATGTCCTTGACATCCTCCGGCTCCTCCGGCATGCCGTCAAAGTACGGTGCCTTGCGGATGTAGGTGGAGTCTTCGTTCCACTCGAAGGTCTTGCCGGTCGGGATGTCGAGACCCTGCCACTGTGCGTCGCCCTTGAAGACGTCGGCGTAGTCAGCCTCGTACATCTCACGGGAGATGGTGCCAGCGATGGTCTCTTCGATCTCCTCGGTGGACGGCCAGACGTCCTTGAGGAAGACGTCGTTGCCGTCTGCGTCCTGGCCGAGCGGCTGGGTTTCGAAGTCGAAGTCCATGGTGCCGGCGATTGCGTATGCAATGACCAAGAGCGGGGACGCGAGGTAGTTCATCTTCACGTCCGGGGAGATACGACCCTCGAAGTTGCGGTTGCCGGAAAGCACTGCGGTTGCGGTGAGGTCAAACTCGTTGACAGCCTCGGAGACCTCAGCCGGCAGCGGGCCAGAGTTGCCGATGCAGGATGCGCAGCCGAAGCCGGACAGGTAGAAGCCAACAGCCTCGAGGTCCTTCCAGAGGTCTGCGCGCTCGTAGTAGCCGTCGACAACCTGGGAGCCCGGAGCCATGATGGTCTTGACCCACGGCTTAGCCTTCAGGCCTTTCTCAGCAGCCTTGCGTGCGAGCAGGGCAGCGCCAACCATGACGGACGGGTTGGAGGTGTTGGTGCAGGAGGTGACTGCAGCAATTGCGACGAAGCCGTGGTCGAGGGTGTACTCGCCACCCTGCGGGGACTCGACGATGACCGGCTTGGAAGCGCGGCCCTCAGCACCCACAGCGGCGGACTCGCCGTTTGCCGGCCAAGACTCGTTGTAGGAGACGCTGTCGACCTTTGCTGCACGAACCGGCTCGGACGTGCCCTCGCCAGCGGTGTTGTAGTCCGGCAGCTGCTTGCGGAAGGTCTCCTTGGACTCCGCGAGCAGGATCCGGTCCTGCGGGCGCTTCGGGCCAGCGATAGACGGCTTGACGGTGGAGAGGTCGAGCTCGAGGTACTCGGAGTACTCAGCTTCCGCAGCGTCCTGCTCAAGCCACATGCCCTGTGCCTTGGCGTATGCCTCGACGCGGTCGATGTCCTCCTGGTTACGACCGGTCAGGTGCAGGTAGTTGATGGTCTCCTCGTCGATCGGGAAGATCGCGCAGGTGGAGCCGAACTCTGGGGACATGTTGCCGATGGTGGCGCGGTTTGCCAGCGGGATCTGCTTGACACCGTTGCCGTAGAACTCGACGAACTTCTGGACCACGCCGTGCTCACGCAGCATCTCGGTGATGGTCAGCACCACGTCGGTTGCGGTCACGCCGGTCGGAATCTCGCCGGTGAGCTTGAAGCCGACAACGCGCGGGATGAGCATGGAGACCGGCTGGCCAAGCATCGCTGCCTCAGCCTCGATACCGCCGACGCCCCAGCCAAGGATGCCCAGGCCGTTTTCCATGGTGGTGTGGGAGTCGGTACCAATGCAGGTGTCCGGGTATGCAACGCCGTCGTTGTCAAAGACAACGCGGGAGAGGTACTCGATGTTGACCTGGTGGACGATGCCGGTTCCCGGCGGGACAACACGGAAGTTAGAGAAGTTCTCTGCACCCCAGCGCAGGAACTGGTAGCGCTCCTCGTTGCGCTGGTACTCAATCTCTACGTTCTTCTCGATGGCATCGGTGGAACCAAAGGCCTCGATGATCACAGAGTGGTCAATAACCATCTCTGCCGGGTTCAGGGGGTTGACCTGATCCGGGTTGCCGCCGAGCGACGATACGGCCTCACGCATGGTGGCAAGGTCGACGACACACGGCACGCCCGTGAAGTCCTGCATCAGCACACGTGCTGGGGTGAACTGGATCTCAACGCTCGGCTCTGCCGACGGGTCCCAGTTTGCAATGGCCTTGATGTGGTCTTCGGTGACGTTCTTGCCGTCCTCGGTGCGCAGGAGGTTCTCGCCCAACACCTTAAGGGAGTAGGGGAGTTTCTCCATGCCTTCAACAGCATCGAGAGCGAAGTAGTCGTAAGACTTACCGCCAACCTCGAGCGTCTTCTTGGCACCGAAGGAATTCTTGCTTTCTGCCACGGTGAGCTCCATTCCTCGTCGTAATCAAAAACAGGGATGATGACCCTATGGTCAAGTCCCATACTAAGCGACCCGCCATAGATCCGTACTGATGATAACAGTACGTTCGTTATGTTTTCATATTTTGCTTATCGACTACAGCAAAATCACTCAGATTAGAATCGGCCCAGCAGTTTGGCATGAAGGAGTAATCGTGGAGCCGGAGACGACATTGGACGAGCTAATCGGCCAGCTTGAAACCTCTGCCGTGGCTTTTGGTACGGAGAATCCGGTAAACGATGACCTGCGAAATGGCATTGAAGGCGTGCTGAGCTCGCCGCATTCGGATTCGATTGACCCTGCCGCAGTAGTCGTTTTAGAGCGCACTCCAGAAAAGGTTGCCCAGCTCCGAGATCTTGCCCAGGACATTGCAAACGCTACGGATTATTCAACAGTGCTGATCCGCACACCCCACACCGCAGTGGGGGTAAGCGAAGAGTTGAGTCGTGCGCAGATAGAGACAGGGGAGCTCGCGATGATGTCGCATGCGGATTATGTCGAAGGGCTGAAAGCGTTTACAGAGGAGGCGAGTTCCTTCTCTCCAATGTGGCCGGTAGTTGTTGGGGTGGCGCTAGTCGCGTTTGCCCTCCTCGCGATCGCTGCGCGGCGCCCAAAGCTGTCACGCTAGACAAGTTGCAAGACTTGACGGAGTTAATGCCAGGAGTGTCTCAGGTTGCTAAAGGGTACCTGCTCCGCGGCTCTTATTTCGCCATTTTCCCACGTCAAAACAGGTAAGTAACGGTTCGGTAACCATTAGTGTGAGCAAACTCACACGTCAAATGAGCGTGTCAATACATGCAGGTGAGGCGTGTGTGAATCATGTGACAAGACTTGACTTGATCAACTTTATGTAACGAAAGGGATACAAGTCGGTTGGCTTGACGTATGGTGCTCCTATCGGCTCGCGGGTCGATAGTTGTCACATGTTTCGCGTGAAGCTTCATTGAGCGCTCTAGTCAAGCGTTCGACTGATGGATCGGGCTTGTGGGGAAGCACGCCGAGATCCTGAAACATTGTTGAAGCGCCACGGATTCTTGTGGTGGCTACTTCTTCGCGCTGCCGCGTTAGTAGTCAACATCGAGGCCGCACGTTCTTACCCCTAGTCAGGGTTTATGTGTGCCTTGGCGCGCCTGCAGGTTTCTTGATCACCTGCGGGCCTGCCACGGTATGCGCGTGCGGCATGAAGGAGCACCTTCGTGGCAAATCCACTTAGGGGCACCCGGTTTGGACGTGCACGTAATGTGTTCGGTACTGCCGCGTGTGTCGTTACCGTGTCGTTGGCGGTGGGCCTCGTCAGCCCGGCTGCCTCTGGTCAGAGCTCGACGTCTACCGTCAGCGAACTCGTTTCCGCAGTCACCCGCGCTCAAGCGGACGTGGACGCCCGAAACTTGAACCTCGGCGAACTGCAAGAGGCGGTTAACCAGTCGCTCGTCGATTTGCACGACGCTCATGCAAAGGCCCAGCAGGCCCGCCTCGGCGAAGAGGAAGCTAAGCGTCGCCTGGACGAGGCTCAGGCTCGCGTCGAAAAGCTGCGCACCGAGCTTGATGAGTTAAGCCGTTCCCAGTATCGCGGGGCGTCGACAAGCGATGTGCTCACGTCGATTAGCGGTAAGGACACGCAGCGCGACGTGCTGGATCGCTCGCTGTTCCTGCGCCAGCGTTCTGAAGAAAAGCGTGCGAAGCTGCAGGAAGCGGAGCAGGCCCGTGCAGAGGCGGCGAACGAAGAGTCGACGCTGCGTCAGACGCGTGAGCTTGCCGACTCGGCTGCTCAAGAAGCCGAGGCTGCGGAGGCGCAAGCGCGTCAGCTTCTCGACGACAACCGCGCAGCGCTCGAGGCAAGCACGGCTGAGCGCGACGCCGCGCAACGCGAGCTTGAAGCAGCGCAATCTGATCTCCAGGAGCAGCGCGCGCCTGAGCAGCAGGAAGCATCCGATGAGACAACGGAGGGCCCTGTGGCCAGCCCGTACGCTTCAACCCTGACCATTTCGCGCGGCGATGCCACCTATGAGGTCCCAGAAGAGGTCGTGGACCGTGTTCGGGAGCGCATCTCTGGTACCTCCCCTGAAGCCGGCGAGCCGAGCCGTGAGGCCATCGTGGATGCCGTGCGTGTTGTAGCCCAGACTTCTTCTTCAGATACGACGTCCGACGACGTGTCCCAGGTTGCTGCGCTTTCTTCGGCAGCAGGCTTGCCACAGCTTGACGACGACGCCATCGCGAAGGCTGGTGCCATCGCCGTCGGCGTGGCCCTGGTTGGGGGTGTTGCTGCGAACCACGGCTCCTTCTCTGATGCAGTGAATAGCGGTGACGCAGGTCAACTTGTGACTGCGTTCGCAGAGGGCCTCACTGGTGCCTTGGGCAATGTCGATAACACCTCAGGCACCGTGGCTGACGTATTGCCGCAGGTGCAGACTGCGGCAGATCTTACTGAGAAGGCTCGTGCTGCCTCTGCGGCCGTATCCGACGCCTCTCAGGTTGAGACGGTTATCGCACGGGCTCAGTCGATGATCGGCACGCCGTATGTCTGGGGCGGTGGCGATGCAAACGGTCCAACCACGGGCTTGGAAGGCGGCGGTCAAGCTGGCTTCGACTGCTCTGGCCTCGTGCTTTACGCATTCGCCGGCGCTGGCATTGCATTGCCCCACTACACGGGCTACCAGTACCAGCGCGGCACGCATGTGCCGGCGAGCGAAGCGCAGCGCGGCGACTTGCTGTTCTGGGGTCCGGGCGGCAACCAGCACGTTGCCATCTACCTCGGCGACGGCACCATGATCGAGGCACCGCAGTCTGGCATGAACGTGCAGATTTCTCCGGTCCGTTGGTCCGGCATGGCGCCGAACGCGGTCCGCCTGCTCTAATTTTTCGGGGCCACAGTCTAGGCTCAAGGCTATGGCTCTCAACGACTACGACGCACTCCTCGTCCTTTCCTTCGGTGGACCCGAAGGAAAGGACGAGGTTATTCCTTTTCTAGAGAATGTCACCCGTGGCCGCGGGATTCCGCGTGAGCGGCTCGCCAAGGTAGGGGAACACTACTTCCACTTCGGTGGTGTTAGCCCGATCAATGAACAGAACCGAGTGCTGATTAGCAACATCGAAAAGCAGTTGGAGGCTCGGGGGATTGAACTTCCGGTGTACTTCGGCAACCGGAACTGGCACCCCTTTGCGGAAGATACTGCGAAGCAGCTGGAGGCTGACGGGCATAAGCGCGTGCTGGTGTTCGCGACCTCGGCATGGGGTGGGTACTCGGCCTGCCGACAGTACGACGAAGACATCCAGAGGATCCGCGAAGTGACACCGCAGCTTGAGTACACCAAGCTTTGGCAGTTCTACGCCCACCCGACGTTCGTGCGGCTTATGGCGAACGTGTTGCGTAGCGCCGTCGATGCAGCGCCGGCTGGTGCAAAAGTACTGTTCACTGCTCACAGTGTTCCGAATGCTGCGGATAATGTCTCAGGTGGCCCGGAGGATGCCAACCTGTACTCACGGCAGGTGCATGAGGCGGCCCGGCTGGTCGCCGCGGAAGCTGGCGTCGAAGAGTACGAGGTTGTCTGGCAGTCTCGCTCCGGCAATCCGGCAACGCCGTGGTTGGAGCCGGACATCGTAGATCGCACCGAGGAGCTCCATGATCAAGACAGCACCTTTACGCACTTGATCTGTGTGCCACTCGGCTTCATCACCGACCACATGGAGGTGATCTGGGACCTCGACACCGAGCTGCGACAGGCCTGCGAGGCACGCAACATCACGCTAGATCGCGTTGCGACGGTGGGGCTCGAGCCCGATTTCGCTGGCATGGTCGTCGATATCGCGCAAGCTATCGCCGATGGTGACAAGCCTGAAACCTTGTCTAACGTTACTGTTCAGGGTTGTACCGTCAACGGCGCGCCGTGCAAGCCGCATTGCTGCGAGCCGTTGAAGCACCCGGGCCGACCGGGTAGCGCAAACTAATTCGCTAGATATTCGCGCCGGTAATCGATCACTGCGTCTGCGACCCCCGCCATGCGGGCGGTGCGGACGTGCCGCCACAGTGCAAACAGGTGGGGGTCGAAGGAGTGGTCGTCGAGGCGCTCCGTTACCGTCTCGATCGTCGCGGCAACACGGTCAGCCCTGGCAAAAAGCTTTGCCGCTCGCGCAGTCACCCCAGCCGGCAGCCCAGGGGTGTCGTAGAAATCAGCGAGCGTGCCGACGGTAAGCCGGGGATTTGGCAATTCCTTCGTGGTGCCACCAGCCGCCTCAATCAAAACGGCGGCTTCATCGGTTGCGCGCGACAGCAGTTGATCTGCCTCACCTGGAGTTAGCCAATCCGGTTCCGGCAGCCGCTCAGTTTCTTCAAACCAACGCCAGCGCACTTCCGCCCCCGAGTAGTCGGGGACAAGGATGTGGCTGATCCCATCTCCCCGGACAACCAACGCACCGGCCTGGGAGAGGGCGTCCATTGCGGGGGATCCAGCTCGGAGGCGCGGTGCCTGTCCTGGTCCCCACAGAATCAAGCGGACAACTGGATCCGGAGACTCAAGGTCGGCGGCGGCGCGGACGTCGCTAAGCAATTGCACCATGGGCGCGTCGCAATAGGTGTGGGTGCCGCCGAGGTCTGTTAACGCGTCGAGGGTGTCGTCCGTGGATTCGACGTTGTACAGCCAGGCGGCAAGCCAGACTGCAGTGTTTTGGAGAGGCGAGTAGACCTGAGCGCGCGTGTGCATCCAGTTGAGTCTAGCTAGGGGGATAGAATACGGAGCCACTATGGGAGATAGCCGGTATAGCGGAGATATTTTTCAGGGCCACGCGCGCAAGAGGAGGCCAACGTATCCAGAGATGCCTGCAGAGCCAGGCATCATCGTGGAGATCGTCGGCAACGACTTTGTCGGCGCAGTGGTTGGATTCGAGCGAACCTACGACGGCGACTTCGTCCGCCTGGAGGACCGCTATGGAACCCAGCGGCTGTTCAAAATGCTGCCGGGGGCATTCATGGTCGAAGGGCAGCGTGTCACCCTCACCCGATATGTTGCACCGCGTAACGACGAACCAAAGCGCTCCAACTCGGGCTCACGCAAGGTTGCTAACGTGCAGGCGAAGGTTGCAATGCCGTCACGCATCTGGGTGGAGGGCATCCACGATGCTGCGATCGTTGAGCAGGTGTGGGGGCACGACCTGCGTGTTGAGGGGGTTGTCGTCGAGTATCTGGAAGGGCTAGACAACCTGCAGATGCGTCTCGACGAGTTCCAGCCTGGACCGGACCGTCGCGTCGGTGTGCTCGCCGATCACCTCATTAGGGGGACTAAGGAGGCTCGGCTCGTCGAAAATGTAGGACCTCATGTGTTGGTGACGGGGCACCCCTACATCGATATCTGGGCTGCGGTGAAACCGAAGAGCGTCGGCATCGCCGCCTGGCCGGAGGTTCCGTACGGCGAAGACTGGAAGACGGGCGTGTGCCGTCGCTTGGGTTGGTCTGATCCAAAGGAAGGCTGGCGCCGCGTTTCATCGTCCGTGCGCACTTTCCGCGACTTGGATTCAACACTTATCGGTGCAGTTGAGAGACTGGTGGACTTCGTCACTAATCCCGAGCTCACGAAGGAAGATCTCACACACATGTAAGATTTGCGCCGTGGGAGCATTGATTTGGTTTATTGTCGCGGCAGGTTTCGCGCTACTCGAGCTTGGCGTGGGCGAATTGACGCTGCTCATGCTCGCTGCGGGTGCGTTGACAACATCGGGGGTCGCCTTATTCGACGTTCCACTTGCAGCTGAAGTCGCGGTGTTTATCGCTTCCTCGTTGCTGTTCTGGTTCTTCCTAAGGCCACGTCTGCGCAAGCGGATGGATAAGCCGCTGGTGCTCGATGAGACGCCACGCGCGCTCGTCGGAAGTCGTGCAGAGGTTGTCGAGGACATCGGCCCCGGGGGTGGGCAAGTGCGTTTCGACGGCAGCCTGTGGTCGGCACGCGCCCTGGATCCGGCAAAAACTATTCCTGCAGGTTCCCACGTGACCGTTTACGATATCGACGGACCCGTAGCCGTCGTTTGGAAGGAGTCCTAAATGGGTGGGTTAGTTACCTTCGCCGTCATACTTATTCTGTTTATCGCGCTGCTTACAGCGTCGATCAAACTGATTCCGCAGGGAGAAGCTGCGGTTATTGAGCGTCTGGGACGCTACACGCGCACGGCGTCCGGTGGGTTGACGTTCCTGGTGCCGTATATCGACCGCATCCGTGCGCGCGTAGACACGCGTGAGCGCGTGGTGTCGTTCCCGCCCCAGGCAGTAATTACCCAGGACAACCTGACCGTGGCGATTGACACGGTGGTGACGTTCCAGATCAACGAGCCTGCGAAGGCCATCTACGGCGTGGACAACTACCTCGTCGGTGTGGAGCAGATTTCGACGGCAACGCTGCGTGACGTCGTTGGTGGCATGACGCTTGAGGAGACGCTGACCTCTCGCGAAACCATTAACCGCCGCCTGCGCGGTGAGCTAGATGCTGCGACCGCAAAGTGGGGCCTGCGCATTAGCCGCGTGGAGCTCAAGGCGATTGATCCGCCACCGTCGATTCAGCAGTCCATGGAGATGCAGATGAAGGCGGACCGCGAAAAGCGCGCGATGATCCTCACCGCTGAAGGTAAGCGCGAGTCCGACATCAAAACCGCTGAGGGTGAAAAGCAGGCTCGCATTCTTTCTGCCGAGGGTGAGAAGCACGCAGCGATTCTCGCCGCTGAGGCTGAGCGTCAAGCAATGATGCTGCGCGCCGAAGGTGAGCGTGCCGCGAAGTACCTCGCTGCGCAGGGTGAGGCGCGTGCGATCCAAAAGGTGAACGCCGCGATTAAGTCCTCTGGAGTGACGCCGGAACTCCTGGCATACCAGTACCTGGACCAGTTGCCGAAGATTGCCAACAACGAGGCGGCCACGATGTGGATGATTCCGTCCCAGTTCGGCGATTCGTTGCAGCAGTTTGCCAAGGCGTTTGCCAACAAGGACGACGACGGAGTGTTCCGCTACGAGGCGGCACAGGTTGACGAGCGCGATCTTGAGATGGCCGATGAGGGCAATCCGGAGCGTTGGTTCGACACCTCGACCGACCCGGAGCTAGCCAAGGCGCTTGCAGAGGCCCGCGCGGTGGCGAACAAACACGTAGACGATCCAGATCCGACCCAACCTACCGCTGACACCGCTTCCAGCGACTCGGGGTTGCGAGAGATCAGTGCCCCTGCGAACGAGCCGACCGATTTCGGGTTCAATGACCAGGTGTCGAACCCGCTTAATCAGCCAGATCAGCAGCCCGAGTAATCAGGTTGAGGGCCAGTTGCCAGCCGGCTTGTTCGGCTGGCCATCCCGCTGCCTGGAGCCTCTGGCTGATTGCCTGCTTGGATATGCCGAGCTCGGCTGCTGCTTCATTCTGATTCAGCCCGCGGCGCACGAGCGAGGTCGCTTCTCGTCCCTCGAATGTCCGCTTGTGCAGCACGTGGGCTAGCAGGGCGAATGCGGCAGCGATATCCGCAGCCTCAGTAGTTGCGCCTTGCTTGTCGACGACCACACGCACCTGGCCCGCTTTCACCCCAACCGCCTTTGAGGCAGCTTTCAAGGCATCGCTGTTGCTTGCAGCGACCCCTAGGCCGATGGCCCAGTTGCCGTCGGAGAGCAGCGCCATGATCAGGTTTAACGAAGCCTCAGCGTCATCCACCAGGGTGCGGATATCTTCAACACCGAGCACTTCAAACGGGCTGATGCCTGGGAGAGTGCCAAGCGCCTCCGCGGAACGCTCGACGACGGCAGCACGCCCTTTTTCGCGGCCCCTGTATTTCGCATGCACGGCAATCATGGCTGCCAATACTACGCGGGTCTACCCGTGAGCCTTTACTTACGCGCCGGAAGTCGTGCGTCGAGAATCAACCCGCTAAGGCCAATCACTGCCAATACAGCCATCACTGCGATGACCACAGGGTTTGCCTCACCCGTGAGGGTGTCGCCAAAGATAGTGACCAACACGGTTCCTGGAAGTGAACCCGCAAACGTTGCGATGGCAAACGGCAACACCGGAACGCGCGTGAGCGCTGCTGCGTAGTTGAGGACGGAAAATGGAACGGCTGCAATGAGGCGCAGGCTGAAAATCGCGAGCCAGCCGCGTTCTTCGAGGCGCCGGTTGATCTGCTCAACAGCAGGATGTGTCAGCCGCGGTTCTACCCAATCCCGCAGCAGAGTGCGCACGATCAACAGTGAGATAACTGCGCTGACTGTCGTCGCGGTAATCGCGATCAAGATCCCTTGTACCGAACCGAAAAGAATGCCGGCAGAGACGGTCATCACGGTGCGCGGGATAGGGAATTGGGTAATCAAGATATAGAGCAGCCAGAACGCTACTGGGAACCAGGGGCCGAGTGTGTCAGCCCAGGTGCGAAGTGTGGAGAGTGGTGGGACGTCGAGAAACACCCAGCCCGCTATGAACACGACGATAAGCGCTGCGAGTACGAGCTTGTTGCGGGCGGAACCCGATATCTTGGGCATACGCACTCCTCGAGCATGTCTGTAAATATAAATGTCCCGCTCCGCAGTTCTATTGACTGCTGAGCGGGACTTATCTGTGCCCGGAGGGGGACTTGAACCCCCACGTCCGTTAATAGGACACTAGCACCTCAAGCTAGCGCGTCTGCCATTCCGCCACCCGGGCTAGGGTGTTTGTTCAGCCTCTCGGCTGGGCACCTGCACTACTATAGGGTCGGTTCTTGCAGGTACCAAATCGCCAGCATAACGCGCAGATTCTGCTAAATTTTGCGGGGTGATAGCTCCACCGCGCAGAATGCTGACGTACCGCTGGTTCGTCCCACAAGTTCCGCCTGCTCATGACCCCGCCCGGCTCCACCCGGCGCGATGGGAGGAAGGTAACCGGGTCGTTCGGGACATGGTTTCCGCGTATCCGGGTGTGCTCGCGCTGCATATTCTGAGCTACCTCTTTGGCTCCGGTATCGCAGCGTTCGTGCCGGTGGTGGTCGGCATGATCGTGGACGGTCTCCTTGGCGAAGAACCGTTTAACGCGTGGTGGCTGTTTGCGGTACTGGTGGGCATTTTTGTTTTGCAGTTCATCGGTGAGGCAACCGGCGACGGCCTTGCGGCAGCGTCGGTTGGCCGGGTTACCCACAACGCCCGGTTACACTTATCCTCCGGAGTGCTGCGCGATGGTGCAGGCGCGATGAGCCCGGGTACGGTGCTCAACACGATCGATGCAGACGCAAGCACGGTCGGACGGTACCGCGAACTGCTGTCGTTTCCGCTTATGGCGATCGGTTATGCCGCGGGTGCAGTGGTGGCGATGTGGTCTGTGTCCCCGTGGGTGGCACTTGCCATTCCGGTTAGTGCGATGGTCATTGGGCTTTTTGCGGCGTGGACTGCAGGACCAGTGACACGGATCTCGTTGAAGCGTCGCGCTGCGGAAGCGGATGTCGCGGGCTTGGCCACGGATGTCTCTCAAGGCATTCGTGCTGTGAAGGGCCTTGGCGCGGGTGCATCTGTTGCACAACGTTTTGAAGTTGAGACGGCGAACGCCAGGACCTTGATCTTGAAGCACCTGAAGGTTGAAGTCGGGCTGGGCTTTGTTCGGCTTGTGGTGGCTTGGCTGTGCAACCTGGCTATCGTGGGTCTTGCCGCCTGGTTGACGCTTCGCGGAGAGATCACGCCTGGGCAGATGACATCGGTTGCGCTGCTGGTGCCACCTGCGCTGAATATGGCGGGATTTGCCTTTGGTGACCTAGCTAGTGGGTGGGGAAGGGCGGTTGCCAGTGGCAAGCGCATCGTGGAGTTACACCATGCAGCCGAACAGGCGTCTGAGCCGCAGCCAACCGCCAACGCGATCCCCGCTCCAGGGCTGTGGATCCTCGCTCCGAATGAGCGATCGTTTGCGGTCGTTGAGGCATGGGCGGAGCGTGAAGGGGTGCTGTTCCCACCGCACACCGTCAACGTGTTTGAGGGCACGATCGCGGATAACGTGAATCCGCGCGGTGATTTGCCGGCAGTCGTCGTCAAGCAGGCGCTCGCTGCGGCGCATTGCCAGGACATTCTGCGTCGCCTCGGAGGTGTCCGAGAGAACGGTGAATTGCCTGATGCGCCGCTGGGGGAGGCGGGGCTGAATTTGTCGGGCGGGCAGCGGCAACGTGTGGCACTTGCACGCGCACTCGCAGCGGATCCGGACGTGCTCATTTTGGACGACCCAACAACAGGGCTGGACTCTGTCACCCAAGCTGACGTCGTTGCGGCGGTTAAGACGCTACGCGCGGACAAAACAACCATAGTGATCACTGGAAATGCCGCGTGGCGCTCTGCAGGTAACGCATTGGAGGTGCAGTAAATGAAGCGTGAATACGAGCGTGTCGATGCCGTTGCCCCCGCTGGGGTGAAGGAGACCTTCGCGTACCTTGCGGAACTGCCGAACGCACTGGATCGTCGGTGGTGGGTAATGCTGTTGAGTATCCAGGCTGTGATCGTTGCTGTGAACACGACACAGTCGAACCTGTTTGGGCGCAGCGTTGACCCGTTGATCGGTGGCTCGATACCCGGGCTCGGCTCTGGCAGCAGTGCTTTTATTTGGGCCATCGCATTGGCAATGTTTTGCATGCTGATCGAGCTGTCCCTCCGTGGTCTGGGCAACTATGTGGTGGGCCAGAAGGTCGCCCGTGCGTCCATCGATCTGCGCCGTCGTTGCCTCGACGCTATCTTGCGCGCGCCTGTGCCGCGGGTGATGGAGTTGGGAACCGGCAACGTGATTACGCGCATGACGAAGGACATCGATGATGTGGTGCAAACGATCACCGCGATCGGATCCAGGGTCCTCACCACAGCCTTCGTGTTTCCGATTACCTTTCTCGGGCTTTTGCTTATCGACGTCCGCTTTGCCCTCATCCTCGTCATAGTCGGTATCTGCACGTACCCGTTCGCGCGAGCCGTTGTGCGTGCAATCCCTGCTGCGTCGAACGCAGTGAGTGTGGCGGAGGCTCGTAGAAACGCAGTGCTGCTTGATACGGTGCGTGGCCTGCCGACGCTTCGCGCGTTCGGACTAGAACGTTGGGCGCTTGGGCGCATGCGTCGCACCTCCTGGGGTGCGGTGGAGGCGACGATGGATCGTGTGCCCTGGTTCATTCGTCTCATGGGCATCGGACAGTTCGCCTTCGCAGCATGGGTGCTGCTCACTCTTGGTGTGGGTGCCTGGTTGGTGTCTACAGGCGCTGTGACACCTGGGGAGGCCAGCGCTGCTGTGTTCATGGTGATCCGTGCTGAGGTCGTCGTGTTTAATGCGCTGTTTTTCATCGGAGAGCTCCAAAGCGCCGCCACGTCTGTTGGGCGCGCGGTGAGTTTGGCCAAACTGGCGGACGGCCGAGCGGCCACCGTGGTACCTGATGACCTCGATGTGCCTGAAGACGTTGAGATCAACCACGTGTCCTTTGCCTACCCCGGCGGAGCTAACGTTCTTGAGGACCTCTCGGTGACGCTCGCAGCGGGCACGACGACGGCGCTCGTCGGCACTTCTGGCGCGGGCAAATCCACGCTGGCAGCGCTTATCGCAGGCTTGGTGGAGCCGACTTCGGGGAGCATCCGAGTTGGTGGGGTAGATACCTCCCAAGTCAGCGACGTCTGGACTGCGAAGAACGTCACCCTGCTCACCCAGGACGTGCATATCTTCGCTGGCACGCTGCGCGAAGACCTGTCTATGGCTGCTCCGGGAAGTGACGACACTGTTTTGCTCAAGGCGCTCGCCAGTGTCGGGTTGGATCCGAACAGCACGCAGTTTGCCCGACTCTTCCCCAATGGGCTCGACACCGCTGTGGGAGCAGGCGCAGATGACCTCCCACCCGAGGTGGAGCAACAGGTCGCGCTCGCGCGTGTGGCGTTGGCAGGTCCGAAGATCCTCATCCTGGACGAAGCGACGGCGGAGGCGGGCAGTGATGCCACAAACATGCTCGAAGATGCTGCTGCAAGGATTACTGAAGGCACGACGGCGTTGGTTGTCGCGCATCGCCTCGATCAAGCTGCAACCGCTGATCGCATCCTGGTGATGGAAGCAGGACGCATTATCGAAGACGGCACCCATGCCGAGCTTCTTGCTGCCGGCGGGAGATACGCACAACTCTTTGAGGCGTGGAGTGGCGAGGGTCACTGATTTTCGGGTAGGAATGGGTCTATGACTGCTTCCTATGTTTCAGACCGTTTCCCCGGCCCCGACCCATATGAGCCCCTGGCGGACGTGCCTTCGTTCACGGTGACCTCGGATGACATTGTTGACGGCGAGCGTCTCAACGACACACTTGCCGGCGATAACGCCACCAGCCCGCAGCTTGCGTGGGAAGGTGCGCCTGAGGGGACGAAGACCTACGCAGTGACGTGCTTCGACCCGGACGCACCAACCGCGTCAGGTTTTTGGCACTGGTCCGCGTTCAACATCCCGGCAGATATTACCGAGCTGCCTGCTGGCGCAGGCGCCAAGGAGGACCTGGGCGTCGGCGCGGTTGTGCTCACCGGTGATTCCGGAGTTAAAGGGTTCTACGGTGCAAACCCGCCGGCAGGCCACGGGCCGCACCGCTACCTGTTCGTAGTCCACGCGGTGGACACGGAATTTCCGGCAGATCAGATCGCGAACCCAACGCAGCTCGGGTTCAACCTGAACTTCCACTCGTTGGGCCGGGCAATCATCTGGGGTTGGTACGAGAACCAGTAGTATTCGGCGAATGGTACCTGTGCAGCTTCGCGTCGGCGGCGCCTTTTTAGGTCTTGCCGCCGCACTCGTCCTCTATGCAGTCGTCGGATTTACCCGTGGTGATGAGGGGTTTGTGATCACCCCTCAGGTGCTCACGGTGCTTGTGGCTGTCGCTCTCGTCGGTGCGTTTGCGACCACGAACAAAGAGCAGCAAGGCTCGCGCACGCAGGTTGTCGCGCTTTTCATCGCGATCGTCTTGATCGGCCTTGGGGTAATTTTGCCGAACACCGCATTATTCACGACGACGCCGGTGTGGCTTGTCGCTTGGGCTATCGCCGCGGGCTTCTGCGCCGTAATTCTACGGCGCAGCGTGCAACCGAAGGCCTAGAGCGCTTTCCACTCAAGCCCACTGCCCACGGCCTGCTCAATCGAATTCAGACCGTGGGCCTTAATCTGTGCAGCAATGCCCCGGTGGATATCCCGGATCCAACCCGGGCCGCCGTAGATGAATGGCGTGTAGCCCTGCAACAGATTGGCACCTGAAGTGATGCGTTCCCACGCCTGTTGGGGTGTGGAGATACCGCCAACACTGATGATCGCCAATTGGCCGCCGATGCGGTCGTAGAGGCGCTTGAGCACCTCGAGTGAGCGTGCCGCAACGGGTGCACCAGAGATGCCACCCGCACCCATGGCTGCAACATCGTCTGCATTGGTGTGCAGCCCGTCGCGGGAGATCGTGGTGTTGGTCGCCACGATGCCGTCGAGTCCAAGTTCGACAGCGAGGTCTGCAACAGCGTCGATGTCCTCGTCCGAAAGATCTGGCGCGATCTTGACCAGCACCGGGGTGGTGGTCGACTCTTTCACCACGGAAAGGATGGGGCGAAGCTCCTCCACCGCCTGCAGGTCGCGAAGACCCGGCGTGTTCGGGGAGGACACGTTGACCACGAGATAGTCGGCCAGCGGGCCAAGGGCGGTAGCGGTTGCGCGGTAGTCGGCGACAGCGTCTTCGGCGGTCTTGTTCTTGCCGATGTTAATCCCGACGATGTCGTCGGACTTCCTGCTGCGCAGGTTATCTGCGACAACGAGTGCACCCTTGTTGTTGAACCCCATACGGTTCAAAATTGCCTTGTCCGCGGGAAGGCGGAACAGGCGTGGGGCGGGATTACCCGGCTGCGGCTTCGGGGTCACCGTGCCCATCTCTGCGTAGCCGAAGCCAACGGCGCCCCAGGCGTCGATAGCTTCAGCGTTTTTATCAAACCCAGCCGCAAGTCCGAGCGGGGCAGGGAAGTCAACGCCGAACACTGTCTGGCGCAGCACGGGGTCGTGGACGCGTACAACCTTCTCGAGTGCGCGGTTGATGGGACTCGCGGCATCCAGCACACGCAGGCCACCGCTGATGATGCCGTGGATGCGCTCCGGCGGGATGCGGAACATCAGTTGCAGGGCGCGGTCGTAAAGACTCATGTTGGTCTCCTAGTTAATCTGCTCGTCGGGTGCGACGATTTGGATGCCATCGCCGGTGGCGGATGCGAGGACGACGGTGCCGTCATCAAGCGAAATGATGCTCTGAGCGTTCGCGACAGTGGCGAAACTCTTCTTTTCGATCGGCACACCCTGGGAGATGTCGTATCCGGTTGCGGTGTTTTCAGCCAAGGAACTTACCCATGCAAGGCGTTGCGACGAATCCCACGCGACGTCCCACGGGCCTTCCGGCACAGGTGCGCTCTGCTGGAGACGAATGATGTCGTCGGTGGTGTAGACGTGGATCTGGTTGCCGGTGGAGTCGGCGGCGAGCACAAGCCCGTGCTCGCCTGCGGCAACCTTGCCCACGCCGAGGCCAACACGCAGCGTGCCACCCTGGCGGGAGCCCTGCCAGTCGATGTCCTGGATGGTGGTGTCGAAGCTGCTGATGCGAACTACCGCGTCATCTTGGCCGTCGAGGGCAACCGCCTGCAGCTGGTCGGTCTCGCGGGCAACATCGATCGTGTCCGACAGTTCCCCGTCCTTAAACACCCACACTTTGCGCTCCGTATCGCTTGCAGCGAGCACTTCACCGCTGGAAACAACAGTCGCCGAAGTCACCGGAAGGTCGGTGCTAATAGTTTGCGCGACTTGGCCGAAGACGTTGACAGCCCCATCACACGCCACTGCGAACGACCCATCGCTGGCAGATACATCCCCGCACGACGCGTCGAGTGGATGCTCTTCAGCCTTGCCGTTGGCAATGTCGTCGATCGACCCAATCAGTAGAGCGTTTTCTGTGCGCACCCCGACAACACCGTTTGTCGTGTCGAGGTCGCGCACAGCCTCAAACTGCACTACACGCCCAGCCGGGTTCTCGCTCGCAGGGGACTGGGCAGGTTCGGCGCTGCCCATGTTGGCTGCGGCGTCGCCACCCGCCTCCTCGATTTTTGCGTTCGGGGTGGCGCTGCATGCTGCCAGCGCGAGCGGTAACACCGCGCTAAGGCAGAGTGCGGCAGTAAAACGGGAAGCAGTACGTCGAACAATCACGCACGTAAGCCTAGCAATCAGCCTGCTGCGTTCAGTGATCAAGCGCGGTGCGGAGTAGGGTGTGCAGCCATGATGTCGTGGCTACAGGTGATCGTCCTCTCCATCGTGCAGGGCTTGACGGAGTTTCTCCCGGTGTCCTCGTCGGGTCACCTCCGTATCGTCTCAGAGTTGTTTTGGGGGGAGGACGCTGGCGCAAGTTTTACCGCTGTGATCCAGCTCGGTACCGAGCTTGCCGTACTTGTGTACTTTGCCAAGGACATTTGGCGGATTCTCACCGCGTGGTTCGCTGGACTGTTCGACAAGGCCAAGCGAGGGTTTGATTACCGCATGGGCTGGATGGTCATCGCCGGCACGATCCCAGTCGGGTTGGCAGGTGTGTTGCTGAAGGACCTGATTCGCGAAAACTTCCGCAACTTGTGGATCACCGCGACCGTGCTCATTTTGTTCTCTCTGGTGTTCATTCTTGCGGAACGCCGCGGCAAGAAGTCTCGTGGGTTTGAGGAGCTGACTATGAAGGACGCCGTTCTCATGGGCCTGTGGCAGTGCCTAGCGCTGATTCCTGGTGTGTCGCGCTCCGGCGGAACGATCTCGGGTGGTTTGTTCCTCAACCTCGACCGCGAGGTTGCTACCCGGTTTAGCTTCCTTCTGGCTATCCCCGCGGTACTCGCGTCTGGTCTGTTCTCCTTGCCCGATGCGTTTGACCCGCAAGCGGGACAGGCTGCCTCCGGAATGCAGCTGCTTGTCGGCTCCGGAATTGGCTTTATCGTCGGTTACATCTCCATTGCGTGGTTGCTGAAGTTCGTTTCTAACCACTCGTTTGCCTGGTTCGCTGCCTACCGCATCCCACTCGGTGTCATTGTGATGATTCTGCTTGGCACTGGTGTCATGCAGCCTGTGTAGGGTTGGGCGCATGCAAGCTTGGCCGAACCCAATTGTTCCTCACGTTGCCGGCACTTCGGTGCCGCTGAAGCTCTACGACACCGCTGATCAGCAGGTGAAACCTGTGGATACCACGCCGGATGCGAAGGGCGAAGTGGGGTTGTATGTCTGCGGTATCACTCCATACGACTCGACCCACCTGGGACACGCTGCCACCTATCTCACATTCGACCTTGTGCAGCGTCAGCTGATCGCTAACGGTCACAAGGTGCACTATGTACAGAACATCACCGATGTTGATGACCCTCTGTTCGAGCGAGCCGAGCGTGACGGTGTGGATTGGCGCGAACTCGGCTCAAACCAGATCGATCTGTTCCGCAGCGACATGGAGATTCTCTCCGTCATCCCGCCGCGCGATTACATCGGCGCGATGGAGTCTGTCGATGAGGTCATCGAGATGGTGCAGAAGCTTCTCGACGAAGGCGTGGCCTACACACTCGACCAGGGCGATGTGTATGCCTCGATCGATGCAACCGAGCAGTTTGGCTACGAGTCGAACCTCGACCGAGCAACGATGGAGGAGTACTTCGCTGAACGCGGTGGCGACCCGGAGCGTGAAGGCAAGCGCGACAAGCTTGATGCGCTGATCTGGCGTGGTCACCGTGAGGGCGAGCCAGCCTGGGACTCGCCGTTCGGCCCAGGTCGTCCGGGATGGCACGTGGAGTGCTCCGCGATTGCGACGAACCGCTTAGGAGCAAGTTTCGCGATCCAAGGTGGTGGTTCGGACCTTGCGTTTCCACACCACGAGTTCTCGGCCGCGCACGCAGAGGCCGCGCTGCACGTGGACCGGATGGCCGGCCACTATGTGCACGCGGGCATGATCGCACTTGATGGTGTGAAGATGTCGAAGTCACTAGGTAACCTCGTCTTTGTTCACAAGCTCACCGAGCAAGGCCACGAGGCTTCCGCGATCCGGCTGGCGGTGTTTTCCCAGCACTACCGGGAAGACCGTGATTTCTCCGACGCGATTCTTCACACCGCTGAGGAGCGACTCGACCGGTGGCGTGAGGCCCTGGCGAACGAGGTGTCTGAAGACGAGGCGCTCGGTGTCGTCGATAAGTTGCGCGCTGCGCTGGCAGACGACCTTGACACGCCCACAGCTCTTCGTGTGGTCGATGGAGCACGAGGCGACTACGACGGTGTGATTGCGACAGCACTTGAGGGGCTACTCGGTGTGCATCTCTAGGCCTCATCCAGCACAATGGTGGTCATGAGCGCAGCAGCACACACGATTCGTGCCCAGTTCCAGCCTGAAGTCGACGAGTTTATCGATGACCTGACGATGTTCGCCTCAGGCTCCTACCTTTCTGAGGAAGACAAGGAGTTGTGGGACGAGCCATTCGACCCGTCCGTGTTGCCCGAGTTGCGGAAAATGCTTGAGCAGTACCTCGACGAGGTCGACGCACTCGGTTCCCAGCCAGAGGACCAGCAACTGGTGGGGCTAGTTGGACCGTTCTACGAGCGCTTGGAGGCATTCAATGTCCGTCATGCGGACGCGGTGCTTGAGCCAGAAGAAAAGGCAGATATTGAGACGCTCGTGATTCGGGTGTGCACCGCGGCGGGCGCGACCGATGAGGCGCTAGAAGCGCTGCCGGAATTTGAGTAGGCAGCGTCCGGCGGCCGTCTTCTGGGATATGGACGGCACGCTGATAGACACAGAGCCGCTCTGGGGACAGGCGACCTACGAGTTAGGGGAGTTGCTTGGTCGGCCACTGACCCCAGAGGTTCGCGAGCGCACCATTGGCGGGAGTTTCCCGAACACGCTTCGCATTGTGGCGCAGTGGGCGGGGCACACACTGACTGACGGCGACGAACAGCGATATAAAGATTGGATGTTCGGTCGAATGGCTGAACTGTTTTCTGCAGGTATCGAATGCAACCCAGGGATTCTTGAAGTGCTGCAGTCGCTGAAGGAAGACCACAGGCCTATGTTCGTGACGACGAATACTGAACGCGTCCTGGCAGATCCGTGCATTGATGCGATTGGGCGTGCGTTCTTCACCGGCACCATTACTGGCGACGAAGTGATCCACCCGAAACCTGCCCCCGACATGTACCTCGAAGCAGCCCGGCGCGTCGGCGCCGCTCCGCAAGACTGTCTCGTGGTCGAGGACTCGTTCAGTGGCATGTCAGCTGCGGCTGCAGCGGGATGTGCAGTGTTGGGGCTCGCGGATCATGTACCTGCCGGTGTGTATCGGTTTGATCCCCACCTGTTTGTGGGGGCCAGTGCCGACGACGTTTACCGCTGGTTTGCTGCAGCCTGCAGCGCGTAGGTGTCACGCGCACAATCGTCGAGAGGCTTCGCTTTGCTACGTATAGTGGTGTGCCATGAGCACTCGTATTGAAGAAGACCTGCTTGGCAAGGCTGAAGTCCCCGCTGATGTGTACTACGGAGTGCATACGCAGCGAGCAGTAGACAACTTCAAGTTGTCGGCCAGCACCCTGAACGATTTGCCGGAGTTCATCCGTGGCATGGCCCAAGTCAAGAAAGCTACCGCTATTGCGAACCGTCGCCTGCATGTGTTGCCGCGCGAGAAAGCCGAAGCAATTGCGTGGGCCTGCGACCAGATTCTGGATGAGGGACGCTGCATGGATCAGTTCCCGATCGACCTATTCCAGGGTGGCGCGGGTACCTCGGCAAACATGAACACGAACGAGGTGGTGGCTAACCTCGCACTGGAATACGTTGGTGCTGAGAAGGGCTCCTACGACATCATCAATCCGAACGATGATGTGAATATGTCCCAGTCCACCAACGATGCGTACCCGACTGGTCTGCGTCTCGGTGTGTACTACGCGGTGCAGGGCTTGCTTGAGGAGCTCGACGAGCTGCAGAAGGCACTGCGCGCGAAAGGCGACGAGTTTTCCGACATCATCAAAATGGGTCGTACTCAGTTGCAGGACGCGGTTCCGATGACGCTGGGTCAGGAATTCACTGCGTTTGGCGCAAACCTCAATGAAGAGCAGCGCACCATCAGCAACGCTGCAACCTCGTTGCTGGAAGTCAACCTTGGCGCAACCGCAATCGGTACGGGAATTAACACTCCGAACGGCTACAAAGATCAGGTTGTCACGGCACTTCGCGAGGTCACCGGCCTGGACATCCAGGCCTCTCCGGATCTGATCGAAGCCACTTCGGATACCGGCGACTACGTCATGATGCACGGCGCTATCAAGCGTGCGGCAATGAAGCTCTCCAAGATGTGTAACGACCTGCGCCTGCTGTCGTCCGGTCCTCGCGCTGGTCTGAACGAGATCAACCTTCCGGAGCGCCAGGCTGGTTCCTCGATCATGCCGGCCAAGGTCAACCCGGTTATCCCGGAGGTTGTCAACCAGGTGTGCTTCAAGGTCTTCGGCAACGACGTGACGGTCTCCATGGCTGCTGAGGCAGGTCAGCTCCAGCTCAACGTCATGGAGCCGGTCATTGCTCAGTCCTTGTTTGAGTCGATCCGTCTGCTGGCCAATGCGGCACGTACGCTGCGCGAGAAGTGCGTTGTGGGCATCACTGCGAACAAGGACGTGTGCGAGGCTTACGTGACTAACTCGATCGGCATCGTCACCTATCTCAACCCGGTGATTGGTCACCACAACGGTGACATCATTGGCCGTGAGGCTGCTTCCACCGGTAAGAGTGTCTATGACCTAGTGCTGGAGAAGGGCCTTATTGAGGAAGAGGATTTGAAGCGGTTGCTGAGCAAGGAAAACCTCATGCACCCGGAATTCCGCGGCAAGCTCTACGTTGATGAGGACGACGCTAATTAGGTTTTAAAACCGCATTTCCTTCCGCGTCAGCGGTGAACCGGGGCAGGGTGGTAGCCAATCTCACACCTGCCCCGTTTCCTTTTGGTGTGATCAATACGGGATAATGGCGGAAGTTCTTACTAGCCCGTAATGAAGGAGCGCACACCATGTTGGTTGCCTTGCACACCCTCATTCTTTTCGGGGCAATCGTGTTGGGTGCACGCATTGGCTCGATCGCGATCGGTTTCGCCGGGGGATTGGGGGTGTTGCTGCTCGGTGCGACAGGCATGCCGGTCACCGCAGATGCAATTCCGTTCGATGTCATCGGCATCATCATGTGCGTTATCGCAGCAATTTCTGCAATGCAGCTCGCGGGCGGCATGCAATACCTCGTGGATCTTGCGGAGCGACTCTTACGCAGAAACCCGAAGCGCATTACGGTTTACGCCCCGATGGTGACGTGGTTGATGACAGTCTTCGCGGGAACTGGACATACGGCATTTTCCACGATGCCGGTCATCACAGAGGTAGCTAAGGAAGGAAACGTTCGTCCTTCACGCCCGTTGTCAGCGGCCGTGATCGCTTCGCAGATGGCGATCGTCGCTTCACCAATCTCAGCAGCAGTTGTGTTCATGGCGTCAGCGCTCGAACCGCTTGGGGTGGGGTATCTCCAAATTCTTGCGGTGATGCTCCCTGCGACGTTCCTGGCGATTTTCCCGACGGCGTGGGTTGCCAATCATATGGGCAGTGAGCTTGACGACGACCCCGTGTACCTCAAACGCAAGGCCGCTGGGCTCGTCGCAACGCACCAAGCTCATGACAATTACGTTCCCGCACCAGGAGCGAAGCGCTCGGTCGCTATCTTTCTGGCAGCGATCGTCATAGTGATGGTCTACGCAACGCTGATTTCGGATCAGATTGGCCTGATTGCAGAGCCAACAGTGCCACGCAACGAGGCAATCATGGCCATCATGCTCAGTGCCGCGGTCGTCATCATTATGAGCACCCGCACTGCTGCCGCAGAGATTCTGAACACCCAAGTCTTTCGATCCGGCATGTCCGCATGTGTCTGCGTGCTCGGCGTGGCGTGGCTGGGTACGACGTATATCAACTACTACATCGACGACATCCAAAACATCGCCGGTAACGTGCTGACGTCAAAACCCTGGCTGCTCGCGGTTGTGCTCTTCGTCGCCGCGTCACTGTTGTATTCACAAGCCGCTACGGCGAAAGCGCTCATCCCCGCCGCATTGGCGATAGGGGTCAGCCCACTCACCGCACTTGCAGCATTCCCGGCGGTCTCCGCACTATTCGTCCTGCCCACATACCCAACGCTGCTCGCGGCAGTAGAGATGGACGACACGGGCTCGACACGCATTGGCAAGTACGTGTTTGACCACCCATTCCTCATCCCCGGAGTGGTCTGCATTTTAGTCAGCGTAATCCTGGGATACCTCATCGGTGCAGCGGTAGTGTGAGATGCATGACTGCACAACCGTTGACTGACGTCGAAATCGCTCAAGCACACGAACTCGAACCCATCACCGACATTGCCGCTCGCGCCGGCGTGGATGAGGACGCGCTCATCCCGTACGGCAAGTACATGGCCAAGGTGGACATCAACAAGACCCCGAAGGGCAAGCCGGGCAAGCTCGTTCTGGTAACCGGTGTGTCCCCAACCCCGGCTGGCGAGGGCAAGTCCACCATGCTGATCGGTCTGACCGATGCACTGGCGAAGCTTGGACACAAGGCGATGGTGGCGCTTCGCGAGCCTTCGCTCGGCCCGGTCATGGGCATCAAGGGCGGTGCAGCAGGTGGCGGCTACTCCCAGGTCGTTCCGATGGAGCAGATCAACCTGCACTTCACCGGTGACTTCCACGCCATCACCAGCGCCAACAACACCCTGGCTGCGCTGATCGACAACCACATCCATCAGGGCAACGAGCTCAACATCGACCCGCGTCGCGTGACCTGGCAGCGCTGCGTGGACGTGAATGACCGCGTGCTGCGCAACGTCATTACCGGCCTCGGAGGCCCGACCTCGGGTGTTCCGGCAGAGACCGGCTTCACCATCACGGCTGCGTCCGAGATTATGGCGATCCTTGGCCTGGCCACGGACCTGGAGGATCTGAAGCGTCGCCTCGCGGCGATCACCATCGGTCTGACGTACGACGGCAAGCCGGTCACTGCCGGTGAGATCGGGGCACAGGGCGCGATGGCCGCTCTGCTCAAGGACGCCGTGAACCCGAACCTGGTGCAGACGCTCGGCGGCACCCCCGCCTTTATCCACGGTGGTCCGTTTGCCAACATCGCACACGGCTGCAACACGCTCATCGCAACCCGCACGGCACTCGACTACGCCGATATTGTGCTCACGGAGGCCGGCTTCGGTTCTGACCTGGGTGCGGAGAAATTCTTCGATATCAAGGCTCGCTACGGCGATTTGGATGTCGCAGGTGCGGTGATCGTCGCTACGATCCGCTCGATCAAGCACCACGCCGGCATTGCTAAGGACGACCTCAAGGCCGAAAACGTCGATGCGCTTGCAGAGGGCATCGTGAACCTGGAGCGCCACGTGGAAAACGTGCGCAAGTTCGGTGTCACCCCGGTGGTTGCGCTCAACCGTTTTGTCACCGACACCGAAGCCGAGCTCGACTTCTTGCGTAACTGGGCAGAGTCCAAGGGCATCGCGCTTGCCGACGCCAACGTGTGGGCCGAAGGCGGCGCCGGCGCTACCGAGCTCGCTGAAACCCTGCTGGCGAACCTCACCGAGGGCGAATCGCACCCGCTGTACGACCCGGCTGAGGGCGTGGAGAAGTCCATCGAAACCATCGCCAAGGAGATCTACCGCGCAGGCGAGGTGCAGTACTCCGCTGCAGCTCTGAAGGACCTAAAGACGTTGAAGGACAACGGCTTTGACACTCTGCCGGTCTGCGTGTCCAAGACGCAGTACTCCTTCTCCGACGACCCGACGGAACTTGGCGCACCTGAGGGCCACACCCTGCACGTGCGTAACCTCATCCCGCGCACCGGCGCAGGTTTCGTCCTCGCACTGACTGGCGATGTGATGACTATGCCGGGCCTGCCGAAGAAGCCGGCAGCCAACAACATCGACGTCGACGAGAACGGCGTGGTCAGCGGACTGTTCTAGTCCGTTTCCGGGGCCGGCTCTTCTTCAGCGCGGGAGCCGGGCCAACCGGGATACTCGGGTGGTGTGCCACCAAACGCTGGACACAGCGACTGGAAGGCGCACCACCCGCAAAGCTTCGACTGCTGCGGACGGAACGAGCCGGATTTGCCGTCGGCTTCGATCTTCCACCACAACTCCGCCAGGTCGCGCTCGAAGTACTCCAGCTCCTCGCGCGAGGGGGTGAGGATCATCGAGTCCATCACCTTGAGGTACATCAGTTTCAGCTGGGTCGGAACGACGCCGAACAGGCGCCAATAGACCAGCGCATAAAACCGCATCTGAAACTGTGCGTCCTGGGAGTAGCGGGGTAGTGGCTTCTTGCCGGTCTTATAGTCGACAACACGTACCTCGCCGGTCTGCGCAATGTCCACTCGGTCGATGAAGCCGCGCACAGGAACCCCGTTGGGCAGTGTGAAATCGACCGGCATTTCTTGTGCGTGCGCGTCGAAGCCGAGCGGGTTTTCCATGGTGAAGTAGCCACGCAGGAGCGTGCGGGCATCCACGAGCAGCTGGTAGTCGTCTTCGACGGGTTCGGCGCAGGTGGGGTCGTCGATGCGCATTTGCTCCCACGTCGGCTTGAGCCGCTTCACGGCGGCGGGGTAGGTGCGCTCCTCCCTGGGCCACGTGAACATCTCCTCCAGGACAGCGTGAACCAGGGTGCCTTTCACCTGCGCTTCCGTGGATGGTTCCGGCAGGCGGTCGATCGCGCGGAACCTGTATTGCAGCGGGCATCGCTTGTAATCGGACGCGCGGGAGGGGGACAGGGCGAGTGGTCGTGGTGTTTTGCTGGGAGTCATGGTGCCCAACATCTTAGAGTGGGGGTATGACACAGCCGTTCATCGATTTCATCAGCCAGAGTCCATCCGCCTATCACGCGGCGGAAAACGTCGCCACAAGCCTCGAGGCAGCAGGGTTTACTCGCCGGGCATTGCTTGACGACGACGCCACCGGCCCCGGCGGCCACCTCATCATCAGCGATGGCGCCGTCATTGCCTGGTGGGTCCCGGAGAACCCCAACCCGCAGTTCCGTGTTGTCGGTTCGCACACGGACTCGCCTGGCTTGATGGCCAAGCCGGACCCGGATGTGGTGCGTGAAGGGTTCCGCCAGGTTGCCGTCGAGATCTACGGCGGGCCGATTCTGGCGAGCTGGTTTGATCGTGACCTCACCTTTGCGGGGCGAGTAGTGACCACCGACCGCAAGGAGCACCTGGTGAACACGGGTGCGGTTGCGCGCGTTCCCAACTTGGCTATCCACCTCTACCGGGGTGACATGCCAGAGATCGACCGCCAGGTGCACACCCAGCCGATCCTGGGTGTGGACCGTCCGCTGCTCGAGCTAGCAGCGGAGTCGGCGGGCCTTGCTGCAGACGACATCGTGGCGCACGAACTTATCACCGCGGACGCACAGCGGGGCGAGGTCATCGGTGATCTTCTGGCCGCTGGCCGCCTGGATAACCTGACCAGTGTGTGGGCGTCGCTCGAGGCAATGCTCGCAGCCAAGGAAAATGCCCAGGACATTCTGGTGCTTGCGGCGTTTAACCACGAGGAGGTGGGCTCTGCATCCACCGCCGGAGCCGGTGGCCCGATGCTGGAGCGCGTCCTGACCAAGGTGGCGGCGGCATTCGGCGAACCGTCTGAAATTCTCGCGAACTCCATCCAGGTTTCCGCCGACGCGGCGCACGCGGTGCACCCGAACTACCCGGGCAAGCACGATCCGACGCACCATCCGCTGATCAACAAGGGTCCGGTGCTGAAGATCAACGCCAACCAGCGCTACGCATCCAATGCCGCCACGGAGGCCGAGTGGATCCTGGCGTGCCGCGCAGCCGGGGTTCCGCACCAGACCTTCGTGGGCAATAACGCGGTGCCGTGCGGGTCAACGATTGGCCCGATTTCCTCGACACGTCTAGGCCTTCCGACGGTCGATGTGGGTGTGCCACTGTTGTCCATGCACTCCGCACGCGAGCTGTGCGGAGTGGACGACATGGATTACTTCGTGCGCGCACTGTCGGCTTTTTACACCGGCGCACAGTAGGGCATACTTACCGGCATGTATTCGGGACCGTTCCAGCCAGGCGACAAGGTGCAGCTCACTGACGCGAAGCGCCGCCACTTCACCATCGAGCTCAAGGAGGGTGGCCAGTTCCACTCCCACAAGGGCATCGTCAGTCACGATGACATCATCGGTGCCGACGAGGGCACGGTGGTCAAGTCCACGCTGGGCTCGGACTACCTCTGCTTCCGCCACCTGCTGGTGGATCACGTCCTGTCCATGCCGCGCGGCGCCGCGGTGATCTACCCGAAGGATGCGGCCCAGATCCTCGTTGAGGGTGACATCTTCATGGGCGCACGCGTGCTGGAGGCGGGTGCCGGCTCCGGCGCGTTGACCATGTCGCTGCTGCGCGCGGTCGGACCCGAGGGGCACGTGTACTCCTACGAGATTCGCGACGACCACCTGGCGTTCGCCAAAGACAACGTCGCTGAATACTTCGGCGGCGAACCAGAATGGTGGACGCCTCGCCTCGGCGACTTCGGCGAGGTCACCCCGGAAGACCTCGACGGCCAGGTGGACCGCGTCATCTTGGACATGGTCGAGCCGTGGCACTTCATCGACACCGTGAAGAACGTGCTCATCCCAGGTGGTGTGTTCATGACGTACGTGGCCACCGTGCCACAGCTGATGAACATTATGGAGGCTATCCGCGAGGCGAAGTGCTTCACTGAGCCGCGCGCCTGGGAGACCCTGCTGCGCGAGTGGAAGGTCGACGGCCTGGCCACGCGCCCTGAACACCGCATGAACGCACACACGGCGTTTCTTGTCTGGACCCGCAGGCTCGCTGATGGTGTGACGCCGCCGCGCCCGCAGCGTAAGGCTCGTCGATAAGCACTTGCGTCCTATCGACGATAGGTAGGCTCGGATCCATGGTTGGACACATTGAAGACGATGCTTTCGGGCCGGAATTGCGCAACCTCAAGCGCGAGAATCAAGATTTGGGGGCGCGCAACAAGCGGCTTGCGGAGTTGCTGAAGTCCAGCCGCGACAAGCTCAATGACCTCTACGTCAAGGTCGAGGAGCTCGGCGAGCCCGCGTCCACCTACGGCATCTACCTCGCCCCGGGTACTCGCGATGGGGAAGCGGAGGTACACACGTCCGGTCGGCGGATGCGTCTGAAAATCTCGCCGCTGGTCGAGCCACAAGCCCTTGTACCGGGCACGCTTGTGCGCCTCGGCGAGGGGACCGTTGTAGTGGAAGCCTGCGGGTTTACCCCAACTGGCCAGATTGCCACAATGGTGGAACGCATCGGCACAGATCGCGCCGTGGTCGCCGATCAGCAGGGCGCGGAGTCGCTGGTCATGCTCGCCGAACCGCTACTCAAAACCACGCGTGCAGGCGATACGGTGCTGGTGAACTCATCCGCTGGTTACGCGTTTGAGCGCATCCAGAAAACCGAGGTCAACCAACTCTCGCTCGAAGAGGTCCCGGATGTGACCTACGAAGATATCGGCGGGCTGTCCTCCCAGATTGAGACGATCCAGGACTCCGTCGAGCTGCCGTTTTCCCACCCCGAGCTTTACGCCGCGTACGACCTCACCCCGCCGAAGGGCCTGCTGCTCTACGGCCCTCCGGGTTGCGGCAAGACGCTGATTGCAAAGGCTGTGGCGAACTCGTTGTCGCAGCGTATTGGCGACGGGGGACAGGCGCACTTCATCAACGTCAAGGGCCCCGAGCTGCTGAACAAGTTCGTCGGCGAGACCGAGCGTCGCATTCGCCTCATCTTCGAGCGCGCTCGCGAGCTCGCTTCTGAGGGCAACCCGGTCATCGTCTTCTTCGACGAGATGGAATCGATCTTCCGCACCCGCGGTTCCGGTGTTTCTTCCGACATGGAAACCACCGTGGTGCCGCAGTTGCTGACTGAGATCGATGGCGTAGAGGACATCGCGAACGTTATCGTCATCGGCGCGACGAACCGCGAGGAACTCATCGACCCGGCAATCCTGCGCCCGGGTCGCCTCGACATCAAGGTCCGGGTGTCGCGGCCGAACAAGGAGGAGTCGAAGGACATCCTCGCGCGCTACCTCACTGACGAGATCCCACTCGCGGCTCCTCGCAAAGAACTTATCGACGCAGCCGCTGCCGCTCTGTTCGCCCCGCGCCCCTTCGTGCGACTCGAACTTGTCGACGGCACCGCCGAGGTACTGCACTACTCCGACTTCGTCTCTGGCGCTTTGATTGCCAACGTGGTGGATCGCGCGAAGAAGCTTGCGATCAAGGACCACCTCTCAGGTGTATCTACCGCGGGTGTCACCGCTGATCACCTGCGCGAAGCAGTACGCGACGAGCAAGACGAGAGTGAAGACATGCCGAACACCGCGAACCCAGACGAGTGGGCGCGTATTACCGGCCGCCACGGCAAGCGTGTCGTCGCTGCAGAAGTTATCGGGTAGTAGTTATTCATTTTCCTCGATGAGTGCATTCTGCACCGATAACCCTTTTTCTAATCGGTCGATTCGCTCTTTGAGTACGCGGGCATTCGCGGGTGATTGAAGTAGAAAAGAGGTCTCGTTCATTGACTCGTATTCCGTGCTCGAGACAAAGTCGGCCCCCTTGCGAGACTCTGAGTAAGTCATGACTTTCATCATATGCGTCCGACAGTTTGGACGACGATCTCAACGGCATGGTCGAAGTCAGACGCGCTCAAGTGAGCAAAGCTCAGCAACAGCCCGTCGCCACCATTTGTCCACAATGCAGATTCATGGCCAGACTCGACGCCTGCCTCAAGCAGGCGTTGTTCAAACGCATCCCGTTCCTTTCGCGTGTCAAAATGCACTGCAAGGTCTGCGCCGTCGCCGGGTGCAAGTTCTGCACCGTTGACCAACGGAACCAGCCGCTCGTTGAGTACTTCGCGCCGCTTCGCGAGACCACGGTGCACAGCGCGAGATGAGCGGCGAGCGACGCCGTCGTTAAGCAAGTACGCGATGGCACGCTGTGTGACCGAAGAAACTGGCATGCCGAGGACGCTGCGAACCTCGCGCAGCACTTCTGCAGTTGCTGGCGAGGCGACGACGTAGCCGGCCGCGAGTTCCCGCGAAAGCAGCGTGGAAAACGTGCCAAGGGTGAGCACGTCCGCGCGTGTGGCCAGCGAGGACAGCGCAGGCTGCGGGGAGATGCGGTAGCGCAATTCGGTGTTGAAGTCGTCTTCGATTATCACGGTTTCGGTGCGAGCCGCCCATTCCAGGAGCTCCACACGGCGGGTGGCGGGCATGGCGCCACCGAACGGGTAGAGGTGGGAGGGGGTTACCAGCAGAGCGTCCAGAGTGTCGGGGAGTTCGCTGACCACAATGCCCTCGTGATCGGTTGCGCATTCCACGACCTCGTGGCCGCTGAGCGGGATCACTCGCCTTAGTCCTGGATGTCCGGGGTCCTCCACACCGACGCGAAGTGCGGGACCTAACGCGTAGAGGATGCACATCAGCCCCTCGCGTGAGCCGCCGGTGACCACGATCTGATCCGGTAAAACGCGCATGCTGCGTGCAAGGCGGAGGTGTTCAGCCACCGCATGGCGTAGCTCCGGCTCCCCGGACTTATCCATGGAGTTGGTGGGTTCCGCGGCAGCTTCGCGCCACGCTTTGCGCCAAGTAGTGGGGCGGATGGTACCCGCATTGCCAGGAGAGGGCTTCAGGGAGATCTGGGCCTTCGGCATCATACGGGGTGGCGTGCTGGTGACGCGTTCAGACAACCGTGCAGCGACGGTGAGGTCCGGGTGGATCCGGGTCGGCGCTCCCTGACTGGTCAGCAGGTAGCCCTCGCCCTCGAGCTGGTCATATGCAGTGACGACGCTGCCGCGCGATACCCCGAGTTGCTCGGCTAGGGCACGGGTAGACGGGATTGCGTCGTTAGGCGCAAGCGCGCCTGTAGCAACAGCGTCGCGGATCCCTGCCGCAATTTGTGCGGGAATGGGTGTGGGGTGGTCGCGTGAGACGTCGAGAAGCATCAACTGGTCCAAAGAATCTAAATATAACTGGCTCTTGGAATCTACCAGTTAGCCGTGCAGACTGAGCGGTATGTCTGATGTAGAACAGTTGAACCAGAAGTTCCTCGGCGGCGTGATTATGGACGTCGTCACCCCAGAGCAGGCAAAGATCGCCGAAGACGCCGGCGCGGTCGCTGTGATGGCCCTCGAGCGCGTGCCTGCGGATATTCGCGCCCAGGGTGGTGTGGCTCGCATGTCGGATCCGGATCTGATCGAAGGCATCATCAACACCGTCGATATCCCGGTCATGGCCAAGGCCCGCATCGGCCACACGGTGGAGGCGAAGATCCTCGAGCACCTGGGCGTGGACTATATCGACGAGTCCGAGGTGCTCAGCCCGGCGGACTACGTCAACCACATTGACAAGCGCGGTTTCAAGACGCCGTTCGTCTGTGGCGCGACCAACCTCGGCGAAGCACTGCGTCGCATCAACGAAGGTGCTTCCATGATCCGGTCCAAGGGCGAGGCTGGCACGGGTGACGTCTCGGAGGCCACCAAGCACATCCGCAAGATCACCAGCGAGATCGCTGGCCTGCAGGCGATCTGGGAGAACAACCGCGACGAGCTCTACGTGGCCGCCAAGGAGCTGCAGGCTCCGTACGACCTTGTAACGTGGGTTGCCGAGAATGGCAAGCTGCCAGTGCCGTTGCTTGTCGCCGGTGGCGTGTCCACTCCGGCTGATGCGGCCTTCATGATGGAGCTCGGCGCGGACGGCGTGTTCGTCGGCTCCGGCATCTTCAAGTCCGGCAACCCTGAGGCCCGCGCAAAGGCTGTGGTCAAGGCGACGCAGAACTGGAACGACATCGCGGTAGTCACCGAGGTGTCCCGTGGCCTGGGCGAAGCGATGGTCGGCATCAACGTCGCCGACCTGCCGGCACCGCACCGCCTTGCCGAGCGCGGCTGGTAACGCATTTATTCGTGCATCGACCAACCGGTTGAGAATGGCCATAGTTGTACGACCCTAAGTTCTCTGCGACTCGAACCTGTCAAACACATCGCCCCCAGGTCATGCGTGATACTTGGGGGCGAAGACTATTTCCTCATAACCACTCGAATTGGGCGGTCGAATCTATGTGTCTCTTCGAATTGCGAAAGCACTAGCACCGGCAGTGCGGAACTGCACCAGAAAGCTCGCAATCAGTACTAGCCCTGTAGTGCATAGGTGCTCCGGAGAGAACCACGGTCCAGCATCTAGAAGTACCGCAAAAGGCCATGGGGTGAAGTTGGTGAAGAATACCAACGGTGCATTACATGTAGCCCACAGCACAATTGTGGCAGCCACCCCCAGTGATTTTCCCCATTGTGTGATCATTATTCCACCTACAGCGAATATCAACACACTGTTGTTGATAATCAGTTCGCTCTCCGGGCTGACGGCGGGATCGGTCCCCGGCTCAAGATGATAAGCAACATTGCTCTGGATCGAGGCGAAATAGGCGACAATCACGACGACCATCGCACCAAAGGTTTGTCTAAATACTGATAACCACTGAGCCCGTCGTCTCCGCAGATCAATGTGAGGCATCGAAGGTGTTACAAGCACAACCGTGGTCAAAGCGAAAAGAAGCGAAACTAGCTCAGCAGCTTCAATGCCAAAGGTCTCAGAGGGACTACCTCCGACCTCAAACGTTATCCCACGAACTAAACGAATCATTACTCCGCAAAATGCCCCCAAAAGGCAAATGATGTGCCACGGGGTGGACAAGAGAATACTACGGATCGGCATCGGGCTACCTCTGAGTAACTAAACGATGGTCAATGGTTGACCTAGGACTCCTCCGTCAACATTTCCCATGTAGCTTGACAAGACACAATTGCTCTCCAGTTCTTCGCTATGTTTTTGTCAACCACGCTGTGGTCAAGGGAAGATAGCACGTCCTCCGTTGCTGGATCCGTCTCACCGCTCTCGGAAATGCTTTGGTAGAAAGCACCATTTTTCTCAACGCTCTTGGAATAAACACCAGTGCGCTTAGTGATATAGACCCCAACTCGGTCGATCACAAAGGCTCCTTCGGACGTCGGATCTGTACATGACCCGATTCCTAGCTCATCGAGAAGAAGCCCACTGATGTCTAGGCGCCGATCCTCGCCGGCGGTCGTAAAGTTTTGGTAACCGTGGTCCCCGGACTTGATCCGGTAAGCCGAATTGCTGGCGAGTTTCCTCGGTCTTACGCCGTCCGGTAAATATTCTTCGAGGGCGGAGATATCACGAGTCATTTGCTCAAGCCCGGGCTCATCGGCCGAATCCACACATATCTCTGACCCGCCCGACGAGAATGCGCAAGAGTCTCGATCGACGATCGCGACGGGACCTGCAGCTGCCTGCAACAGACCTGCAACACCGACAATCGCCGTAATAGCAATTACTCCGCTAAGACTAATGTTTTTCGAAGCACCAGCAGCCAACAAAAGAAGTCCACCAGCTACCAGTGCGAGGCAAACGCTTACACCCAAGGCAACTACCAGGTTTCGAGGCTCAGTGAGATCAGTCGGATCAACCGCCTGCAAAACAATTGGAGCGACTGCCCAAGTTTTGGCACTGTTAGCACCGAACGCGACAACAAAGTAGGTGACAATAACTGCAATCAATGGCGAGACAGCGGGATGAAACTTGCGAAAGGCAAGCGCAACGAAAGCGGACAGCGCAGCAACCGTGGAGAGAAAAACAGTGCTGACAGCGACTACCAGCAGAATCCAGACGGATCCATCTGCACTTTTAGCGATAGCATCGGTAAAAGCAGGAATAGCCCCAAGTGATATTGACGCGGCTGTAATTAATGCTGGGGCGAGGGTCAAGAATAGAACCTGCAGTTTTAGCGGGTATCGGCCAAGTGAGTTGGCAGTTCCCACGCGAGGAGAAGCTAACGCTGCCACGTTGTAGGAGACGATGACTGCTAGTCCAAAGCAGGATAAAGCAGTTGCATCTCGAAATGCCTCAGCGATATCCGCAGTTCGCGGATACGCAAATTGCATTTGTTTAGAGGTCACCCAAAAGGAAACCCCAACACCGAATACCACCTGAAGGACACCGAGCACCATGAGCACTGGTGAGCCAAATTTTCTAGTGATCATAAGCTGAAGTCCTGAATTAATGTTTCGATGCCACGTAAGCGAGGGCGCGTTCTAGGGGATCGGTTGACACCGAGGAAAAATTGTCTGCCGAAACAGCTTTTAACCGATTCCATTCTCCCTCGTACGCGATGCGACCGTTGTGGAGCGCAACCACGTTGTCAGCCACATGCTCGAGATCATCCTGCAGATGCGTGGAGAGAATGATTGTTGCGCTATCTTTGAGACGATTTAGGAGATGTCGCACCTCAATCCTCGCCTGCGGGTCAAGACCTGCGGTAGGTTCATCCAAAAATAGAATATCGGGCGAATGGATCAGGGAAGCTGCAATTCCAACGCGCCGAGTTTGTCCTCCAGACAGGTTGCTGACTCGGGAATTCTCAATCTCTGGGAGCTCGATCATCTCCAATACTTCCGGGATTCGTCGCAAATAGGCGCGTCTATCAAGCCCTGCAACCCAGCCTGCGTATGCAAGGGCGTCACGGCATGTCATAGTCGAGGCGAAATGTACATTTTGGGGTACATAGCCAATACGACGCCGATAGTTAACTAACGCTCTTCCTGCGATCTCCGTTCCATCGACCGAAAATCCACCTCGTGTCGGCTTTTCTATGGTGCACAGGAGACGTATCAACGTAGACTTTCCACTGCCGTTGCCGCCTATCAGGACCGAGAGGCCAGGCGGGAACGTCACAGATACGTCTTTGATTGCTTCCGTAGTGCCAGTCCGCGACCTGAAAGTCTTGCTCAAGGAATTCGTGCAGATCAAGAAGTTTCCTTCCTATTTATTGGCAGGCCCCGGAGTTATCTCCACGCAACGAGTTCCCTGTGTTGCTGACCACCTGGCCGTAGTAGCTCCTAAAAAGTTCGGAGGTGAAGCACCTCCATCAGAAAATTACTGGTGTAAAAAATATAGCATGGGTTACTATTCTGCGACAATAGTGAGAATACTCACAATTTGCCCCCGGCCTGTAGTCTGTTGAGGTGATGAGTAATAACCAATTGCGCTACATGGGTACCGAGACCGAATACGGCATCACTTGCCCCGATAATCCGCTGATCAGCCCGCTAGTTACCTCCACTCACGCGGTGGTGGCGTACGCGGCGTTGCGCACAAAAGCGCGTACGCGATGGGACTATGCGGAAGAAGCCCCGCTGAAGGACGCCCGTGGGTTCGATCTGCAGCGCTATCGCAGTGTGCCGGTGGTGGATGCGAATGCGATCGGGGTGGCGAACGTTGTCGTCGCTAATGGTGCGCGTTATTACGTTGACCACGGCCACCCGGAGTACTCAAGCCCGGAATGCTCGAACGCTTTGGACACCATGATTTATGACGCAGTCGGCGATCACATTCTTAATGACGCCGCCGCTGACATCCGCCACCTGTGGGAGGAGCAGGTCTCCGTCCTCGCCAATCACGATCCGTGCCCGCCGCTGAAGTTCTACAAGAACAACGTCGACGGCAAGGGTCGCTCCTACGGCAGCCACGAAAACTACCTGTACTCCCGCCACACCAATTTTGAGCGGCTCACGCAGGCGTTGATTCCGTTCTTCGTCACTCGCCAGGTGATCATCGGCGCGGGACGCGTCGGAATCGGCCAGGCATCGGAGAAGCCTGGTTTCCAGATCTCGCAGCGCGCAGACTACTTCGAGCAGGAGATCTCGCTCGAGACGACGCTTAACCGCGGCATTGTGAATACCCGCGACGAGCCACATGCACCGGAGGAGGACTTCCGTCGCCTCCACGTCATCGTGGGCGATGCGAATATGAGTCAGTACTCGAACTTCCTCAAACTCGGTATGACGAAGTTGGTGCTCGACGCCATTGAGCAGGACGTGGACTTTTCGGATCTGCGACTGAAGGACCCCGTTGCGGAGATTCATGCGGTCAGCCACGATCCGGCACTGACGCACGAGCTTTCGCTTGTCGACGACACCACGCGCACCGCAATCTCCATCCTGCGGACCATCCGTGAGCGGTGTGCAGGCCTTGAGGGACTTGGGGTCGTCGATAAGCAAGTGCTCGAAATGTGGGGCGAGATTCTCGACGACTTGGAGCGCGATCCGCTCTCAACGGCGGATCGGCTGGACTGGACCGCAAAGTGGTCGCTGATCCAGCGTTTCGAGCAGCGCGGCGCGACGATGGCGAAGCTGCAGGCGATTGACCTGCAGTACTCGGACATTGACCCGTCGCATTCGCTGTATCACGCGCTTGTCCGCAAGGGTGCGATGCACACGATGGTTGATGCGGAAACGATCAAACGCGCCGCCGCAGAACCGCCACGCGACACGCGAGCGTACTTCCGCGGCACTGCCGGCCAAAAGTTCGGCGAAAACCTGGTCGCCTCTAGCTGGCAGTCCATGCTGTTTTCTGTCGACGAGCAGCTCTACCGGGTGCCCTTGGATCTGCTTGGGGAGCACACCGCGGCCGACACCGAAGAACTCATCGCCCAATCCAACACGGTGTCCGAATTGCTGGCCGGACTGGGCTTGAAAACGAATAGGTAAAGGTAGGCTGATAGCCATGGCTACGCAACAGATGCACGCCGCAGGTGGCGGCGGTGAAGATAACGGTGACAACTTCGACGCATCGCAAGGCGCCGGGCAAGCCCAGATCAACACAACCGGTACGGATGATCTGCTGGACGAAATCGACGCGCTGCTGGACACCAACGCGGAGGAGTTTGTGAAGTCCTTCGTGCAAAAGGGCGGTCAGTAAACGCAATGGTGGCTGGGTACCCGCGGCGCATCATGGGCGTCGAAACAGAATTCGGCGTGGCTGCCTACGACGGTGCCCGCCAAGTGCTCACCCCGGAAGAGATTGCCAGGTACCTCTTCCGCCCGGTAGTGGCGCAGCATCGCAGTTCCAACGTGTATGTGGACAACGCTGCGCGTCTCTACCTGGATGTCGGATCGCACCCGGAATACGCGACGGCGGAGTGCGACTCGCTGTCCCAGCTCCTCGCGCACGATAAGGCGGGCGAGTGGATCTATGCGGATCTTGCAGAGACGGCTGACAAGGCCCTTGCGGCAGACGGCCTCGGCGGGTCGACCTATTTGTTTAAGAACAACGTGGACTCCCGTGGCAACTCCTATGGCGCACACGAGAACTACCTGGTCAGCCGCGAACTCGCGCTGAAGTCCTTCGGTCAGCAACTGCTGCCGTTTCTAATCACACGCCAGCTCATCTGCGGCGCCGGCAAGATCGCAGGCGACACATTCGTCATCTCGCAGCGCGCCGACCAGGTATGGGAGGGTGTGTCCTCTGCGACGACGCGCACCCGCCCGATCATCAACACCCGCGACGAACCGCATGGGGATTCGCACCGTTTCCGTCGCATGCACGTCATCGTCGGCGATTCCAACATGTCCGAGCCCACCTTTGCACTGAAGGTTGGCTCGATGCTGCTGGTCATTGAGATGCTCGAGGCAGGCTTTGACCTGCCCGACATGGAGCTCACAGACCCGATTGCGCATATCCGAGACATCGCAGCGGACCCGACCGGGTCGACGCCACTCGACCTAGCTGCGGGTGGCACCGTGTCCGCCCTGGAGGTGCAGCGCACAACGCTTGAGTCTGCAAAGCGCTGGTTGGCGCAACGCCCAGACGAGGGCACGCCGAACGAGGAGATGGCCCGAGTCGTGGACCTGTGGGAGCGCACCCTCGATGCGATTGCGACACAGGATTTCTCCCAGGTAGATACAGAGATCGACTGGGTGATTAAACGCAAACTGCTTGAGCAGTTCCGCGCCAAGCTCGGTTGTGGCTGGGACCACCCAAAACTCGCCCAGATCGACTTGACGTATCACGACATCAACCGCAAGCGCGGACTGTTCTACCTGCTGGAGCGCAAAGGTCTTGCCAAGCGCTGGATTACCGACGACGCGATCGCACAGGCTGTGGCGAACCCGCCTGAGACCACACGTGCCGCCATCCGCGGGAGGTTCCTCGCGGCAGTACGTGAGGCAGAGACGCCACACAACGTCGATTGGGTGCACCTGAAGGTCAACCGTCCGGAGCCGCGCACGATTGAGTTGCTCGACCCGTTTGCTAACACCAGCGCCGAAGCTGATGACCTCATCGACTACGTCAACGCTCACGCGGGGGAAGGGGAGTAGCGCATGGCCGACGATTCCGACATGATCATCCGCCAGGTCGGCCTCACCTTTGCACTGCTCAACTCACCTGAAAAGCGGGACGTCGCGTGGGTGCAGCGCCACGTCGACGGTTACGGGGGTCGCAGCCGTGACGCTGCAGGTCATCTCATCCGGCGTGACGTCGCAGAACTGCGCCGACTCTGGGTGCCCGCCCACTTTGTGGACGGGGAAGTTTGGGTAGATAAAGACCTCTACGAGCTTCCCCCGGTGGATCTCACCGCCGAGGAAGCATCCGTCGTCGGTTTGGCCGTAGACCTCTCCCAGCCGGGCTCGCTCGGCAGTTTCGCGCGCTCGGGATGGACAAAGCTCGCCGCATCCGGTGCGACGCGGAACCTGGACGCTCCGACGTTGGTGTCGGTGTCCAACGATATTTTCCAACTCCGCCCAGAGACGTTGCGCGCCATCGTCGCGTGTGTGCGCAACAAACAGCGCATGTCCTTCGACTTTGTCCGCGCACCAGGCAAGGATCCTGAGCGTCGCGTGGTGGACCCGTGGGGCGTGGTGTCGCTGAACAACCGCGCCTACTTCGTCGGCTACGACATCGACCGCGGCGCCGAGCGCGTTTTCCGTGTGAAGAAGATCTCCCAGGTCAAACGTGTCAACACATCGGAGCAGTTCCACGAGCAAGAACGCGAGCTCCAAAACATTGTGGAGGCATCGCTGCGAGGTGACCTGGTCGATGCCACCGTCACCGTTACCAATGGCGCCGGTGAAGAACTCGCGATGCGGGGCGAGCGTATCGACGACACCATCACGCTCACCTCCGTCGACCGCGATTGGGTCGTTCGCGCGATTGCCAGCATTGCGGGCAGCGTTATTGCGTTGGAGCCAGCTGGGGTACGGGAGGACGTCGTCAAGCTTCTGCGCTCTGTGACGGGAAAGGAGCCTCATGAGCACTGATCTGCAGCGTCAAGAGCGCGTGGTGCGTTTGCTCAACCTCGTTGCTTACGCATCCAACCACGCGGATCTGACGGTGATGGAAATCGCGCGAGACCTCGGCGCAGATCCACAGCAGGTGCGCGATGATCTCGACTTGCTGTACATGTCGGGAGTTGGCACCGGGCCGGGGGAGATGATCGAGCTTGAGCACTCTTGGAAGGGCGTGCGGATCATCGACGACCAAGGTTTGACCAAGCCGCTCCGCCTCACCCCAGTCGAGGCAAGCGCGCTGCTGGTGCTGCTCGATTCGTTAGAGACGATGCCTGGGCTTGTCGACGCACGCGCGGTCCGCTCCGCAGCCGACAAGATTCGCGCAGCGACAACCTCGAGTGGCATCGGCGATGCGGAGCACCCCACGACGTCGAGTGTTGCGTCCACTGTCGCCGACGCACTCTCTGCCAAGAAGCAACTTGAGGTGACGTATTACTCGGCAACCTCAGACACGACGAGTAAGCGCACAATTGAGCCTGCGAGCCTCTTCCACGAGGACGGCAACACGTACCTCCGCGCCGCAGATGCCGGCGAGATGAAGACGTTCAGGCTTGACCGAATCCGGGAAGCAGTGCTTCTCGACGAGCCGTCCACCGCCACGGACACCGACTTCGACAGCGCCGATCCCTTCGGGATGGCCCAGCAAGCGAAGGCTCGGCTGTTAATCCATCCGGACGCGACGTGGCTCGCGGACTACTGGGACATCGATATCGAAAGTGACGCAATTGACTCCGAAACGGGGTGGATTCCGGCCGCTATGCACTACGGCAGTGGCGACTGGCTGATCAGGTTCTGCCTAGGTCAGGCCGACCGCGTACGCATCCAAGAGCCTGTGGATCTCGCCGACGAACTCGAGGCGCGCGTGAATTCTGCGCTCGAGGCGTTAGACTAAGAGCCCTTACACGTCTGTTGTTGAAAGGAACGCAATGACTTTGCCGAGTGGAGCAGAACTACTCCTTATCCTTTTCGTAATCCTGCTTTTGTTTGGCGCAAACAAGCTGCCGGATCTCGCACGCTCCATGGGTCGCTCCGCCCGCATCTTTAAATCCGAAGTCAAGGAGATGCACAAAGACGAAGCTGACGAACAACCGAAGCAACAGCACGAGATTGAATCCGCGGCTGCCCAGGAGACCCGTAGCGCCGCGCAGGACGCCGATTTCTGGGAGCGCCCGGAGAACCAGCCGCGCTCCTAGGTGGCAATGAAGGCAAAAGTGACAAATCGGAGGAAGAATCCTACCGGCGAGATGTCGCTGGTCGAGCACCTCCAGGAACTTCGTCGTCGGGTACTTGTCTCTCTAGCTGCGATTCTCGTCGGGACTATCGTGGGCTTTATTTGGTACCAATATGCGCCTTGGCGCTTGATGCCGTTGGGTGAAATCATTCGTGGCCCATATTGCAGTTTGCCAGATGAACTTCGAGCGGATTTTACCGGAGACGGCGAGTGCCGGCTTTTGGCAACAAGACCACTAGAGATGTTCATGCTGCGACTGAAGATTGGCGCTCTCGCCGGTCTGGTACTGGCATCTCCGGTGTGGCTATCCCAAATTTGGAAATTTATTACGCCAGGACTGCTAAAGAACGAACGCCGCTATACGTTTGTCTTCGTAACTATTGCAGTGATTCTTTTTGTAAGCGGCGCAACTCTAGCCTATTTCATCCTTGACCAGGGATTTCTGATCTTGATGTCAATTGGATCTGAGTTTCAGATCGCTGCACTGTCTGGTGGAGACTACTACAACTTCCTGCTGTCTCTCATCGTGATCTTCGGCGTGAGCTTCGAGGTGCCACTGATCATCATCATGCTCAACCTCGTCGGAGTGTTGCGCTACGAACATGTGAAGGACAAGCGTCGCTTCATCATCGTGTTGATCTTCATCTTCGCGGCCGTCATGACTCCAACACAGGATCCATTTTCCATGACGATCCTGGGTCTTTCTATAACGTTTTTGGTCGAGCTCGCGTTCCAGTTCTGCCGTTTCAACGACCGCAAGCGCAAGCGTGAGCGTCCAGACTGGATGGATCTTGACGACGAGCAGGGTTCCGGCCCGATCGACGCTCCGACTCCGGTTGGGTCTGCGAGCCCGATTGGCTCGTCGACAAGCATTAAGGCTGCACCGATCGAGCGCCCACAACCGGTACACCGTGCCCCGGCGGCAAAGTCGAGCACCTCGCAGAAGCGAGGCTTCGAAAACGACATTGACTTTGGGGACGTACTGTAGGGGGCATGCTTTCCCCCGAGAACTCCACGCCGTTTCTGCAGGAATTCGCCGCAGCGAAGCCTTTCGATCTCGACGACTTCCAGATTGAGGCCTGCAAAGCCGTCGAGGAAGATCGTGGCGTGCTGGTTTGCGCGCCAACCGGCTCGGGCAAAACCATTGTTGGCGAGTTCGCCGTGTCCCTCGCCCTGCACCGTGGGACGAAGTGTTTCTACACCACGCCGATCAAGGCGCTGAGCAACCAGAAGTACAACGACCTCGTCGCCGAGCATGGCGAAGAGGCTGTCGGTCTGCTCACCGGGGACACCAGCATCAACGGCTCGGCTGAGATCGTCGTCATGACCACTGAGGTGCTTCGTAACATGCTCTACGCCGAGTCACCACAGTTGGATCGCCTGACCCATGTGGTGATGGATGAGATCCACTTTCTGGCAGATCGGGACCGTGGTGCCGTGTGGGAGGAGATCATCCTCAACTTGAGCGACTCGGTCAGCCTCATTGGTCTTTCAGCTACGGTGTCAAACTCCGAGGAGTTCGGCGAATGGCTGTCTACCGTCCGTGGCGATACAGAGGTGATCGTCTCTGAGCACCGCCCGATCCCGCTGAGCCAGTACATGATGGTGGGGCGCAAGATGTTCCCGCTGTTCGAACCCGGCACCGACGGGCGAGTCAACCGCTCCCTCGAGCACGCCATTGAGCGCATCGAGTCCGGCCATTCCAATGAGGGTCGCCGCGACTTCGAAGAAGGCCGTGGCTTCCGTTCGCGCTCCCGCAGCGGCCGTACCCGCGGCCAGGACAAAGTGCGTCCAGTAGGGCGCCCGGAGGTCGTCTCCGTCCTGCAGGGCCAGGACATGCTGCCCGCTATCGTGTTCATCTTCTCCCGCGCCGGCTGCGACGGCGCACTGTTCCAGTGCCTGCGTTCCCGCAAGGAACTGACGACTCCCGAGGAGCGCTCCGAAATCGACCAGATTATCGACGACGGCGTGGAAGGCATTCCCGACGAAGACCTCGAAGTGCTCAACTTTAAACAGCTGCGCACCGCTTGGATGCGTGGCTTTGCCTCCCACCACGCAGGTCTGCTGCCAGCGTTCAAGCACATCGTTGAGCAGCTCTTTGTACGCGGTTTGGTCAAGGTGGTCTTCGCCACCGAAACCCTCGCGCTGGGTATCAACATGCCGGCGCGAACTGTGGTGCTGGAGAAGATGGTCAAGTTCAATGGCGAGGCCCATGTCGATTTGACTCCTGGCCAGTACACGCAGCTGACCGGGCGTGCGGGGCGCCGCGGCATCGACCACATCGGCAACGCCGTCGTGCAGTGGGCACCGGCGCTGGACCCCCATGCGGTTGCCGGGTTGGCCTCCACTCGCACATACCCGCTTATCTCGCAGTTTCAGCCTGGCTACAACATGGCGATCAACATGCTGGCCATGAATGGGTTCGACGATTCGATTCGGCTTATCGAGCAGTCCTTCGCCCAGTTCCAAACGGACCGCTCCGTGGTGGGCGAGGTCCGTGACATTGAGCGCCTGCAGGCTAAGGTGCGGACGTTGCGCGAGAAGTTGGAGCGCGACATCTCCGCGTTCGCGCCGCCGTCCGAAGATCCCGCAGCGGAGCTTGTGGAGTACTCGCGGCTGCGTCGAGACCTCAACGATGCGGAGAAGAAAGCGCGCCGCGAAGCGATTGAGAACCGTCACACGGAGACGGTGAAAATCCTTGCCCGCCTTCAAGTCGGCGAGGTGATCGCGCTGCCAGGCAAGCGGAAGCCGGAACTGGCCGCTGTGGTGCAACCCGCGGCGAAGCAGCACGACCCGCGTCCCTGGGTGACCACAGAGCGCGGCTGGTCGGCGCGTATCGACGCCGCCTCGTTCCGCAACCCACCCATGGTCGTCGGCCGCATCAAGGTGCCACGTCACATGCAGCAACAGCCACGAAAACACGCGCGCAAGGTGGCAGACATGCTGCACCGTGGCCACTTCAACGCGCCGAAGCGACTGCGTGAGAAGGCAAGGACCCGTCCGAACAAGCAGGTGCTGGCGATTCAAGAGGCGCTTCGCAACCACCCGGTTCATCACTGGCCAACCCACGACCGCGAGCTTCTTGCCCGGACCGCTGAAGACATCGTGCGCGACGAACGCAAACTTGCCTCACTTGAACGCCGGGTCGACTCGTCGACTGATTCCCTCGGCCGAACCTTTGAGCGCATCATCGGGCTGCTCACGGAGATGGACTACGTCGAACTAGTCGACGGCGAACCAAACGTCACCGACGAGGGCGAGCGTCTATCGCGTATTCACAACGTCTCAGACCTTCTGGTCGCACAGTGTCTCAAGCGCGGCATCTGGGACGAGCTAGATCCAGCGGAACTCGCCGGTGTCGCATCCATGGTGGTGTTCGAAAACCGTCGTGCGACCCAGGGTTCACCGGAGGCGGCAACCGACGCGATGGCTGATGCGATGAACGACACCATGCGCATCTACGGCGAACTGGTGTCTGATGAGCAGCGCCATAATCTTCCCGCAACACGCCTTCCGGATGCCGGGTTTAGCCTGTCCATGCATCAGTGGACCGCGGGTGCTCCCTTGGGCTACGCACTCGCAGCTGCGGCAGAATCCGGCGCGGAACTGACACCTGGCGACTTCGTGCGCTGGTGCCGCCAAGTCATCGACCTGCTCGAGCAGATTAAGAAGACCGGCTACTCGGACCAGATTCGTGATAACGCCAACCGTGCGGTCGACGCGATCCGCCGCGGTGTGGTGGCTATCGGTAACTAGCGGGCAATAGCGACACGGTGGCGATTCGCAGGTTTCGGTTCATCGGATCCATGATGAGCGACTGCACTGCGAACACCTTGCCGTGTGCAAAGACCGGCCCGCCAGAGTCTCCTTTGATCGCCGGGGGAGAGGCGTAGACTAAGCCCGCGGGGCGGATACGCGTGGCAAACGACCGTGACGCGGAAAACGGCAGCTTGCCCAGGTAGAGGCCTGGCTTTCCCTGAGGAGTTTTCGCACGTCCACCGAAGCCAACCGTCAGCGTCGATGCGCCGATCTTCGGAGGAGCCCCAATCTCAAGCAGCGGAGCCGATGAGCGTTCGATGAGCCTTGCCAATGCAATATCAGTACCGGGAATCGGTGCGGCGGATCTGAGGCGGTACGTGGTGTCGTCGATACGCACACGCACCTTCGATTCATCCACACCGCGAAAGAAATGCGCACACGTGAGCACCGTATCGGGCGTGATCAGCGCGCCTGAACAGTAACTACGTCCAGGCATACTGATGCGGGCGATTGATCGTGCGAGGGATTCAGACACAGCAGCGATGGTATCGATCTACCATGGCCAGCATGACGTTTGATGCAAGTGTGTACGCGAAGCGCCGACAAATGGCTGCCGACTTGGTAAAGCAACGTGGCTTGAGCGGATTGGTGATCGGGACTGGTGCAGAGTTTGCCTACCTCACCGGCTCCTGGGCGTCCTCCCACGAACGCCTCACCGCCCTCGTCATCTCGGCCGATGGCGCGCGTGTCGTCGCACCGATGACAGACCTGCTTTCGTTGGGGCTCGACGGCGCGGACGACGTCGAGGTGATCGGCTGGCGCGATGGTGAGAACCCGTACCGCCTCGTTGCTGACTCGCTTCCGGATGGCCCGGTCGGTCTCGGCTCCTCTTTAACCGCCGACCACGTGTTCGCACTCCAAGACCTGCTGCCACGTACAAATCTGGCTGAGACTGAGGTCGCGGAATTGTTCATGGTGAAAGACCCTGCAGAGCTTGAACAACTCGAGGCCGCAGGCAGGGCAATCGACCGTGTGCACGAACGTGCTGCGGAGCTGCTTCAGCCGGGCCGTACGGAGCGCGAGATCGCCGCAGAACTCAACGCGCTGATCCTCGAAGAGCACGAGACGGTAGCCTTCGTCATCGTCGGTTCGGGACCAAACGGCTCGAATCCCCACCACGACTTTTCGGACCGCGTGCTCGAAAAGGGCGACCCGGTGGTCGTCGACCTGGGCGGTGCGCTGCCATCTGGCTACCAATCGGACTGCACCCGTACTCACGTCGTGGGTGGCAGGAACAAGGCGAAGCCAGACTTCCTGGAGGCGTACGACGCGCTGGAGCGCGCGTTCCAGGCGGCCTGCGACGCAGCCCGACCCGGCATTACCGCAGGTGAACTCGACGCCGTCGCACGAGGCGTACTGGAGGAGGCCGGCTACGGCGAGTGGTTTACCCACCGTCTTGGACACGGTATCGGATTGTCGGGCCATGAGCAGCCGTTCATCATCGCAGGTAGCGACGTCATCTTGCGCGAGGGAATGGCCTTTTCCATCGAGCCGGGCATCTATAAGCCAGGTGAGTGGGGCATGCGCATCGAAGACATCGTGACGCTGACTGCTACCGGCATGAAGACCTTTAACACCACTCGCCGCGACCTGGATGCAGCGCGTGGATAACCCCGGAACAGTGCTCCTGCTCGGTGCTCGCAGCGACATCGGCGGCGAGATCGCTGTGCGCATCTGCAGTGGTCGTGAAGTTGTACTCGCAGCGCGTGGCAGCGATGGCCTCGACGACGTGAAACGTCGTTTGCTTGCAGCGGGCGCGACTGTTGTCCGAGCCGTTAATTTTGACGCTACCGACCTCGACTCACATCGCCGCATCGTCCGCGAGGCAGGGGAGGTCACGTCCGCCATCGTGGCCTTCGGCATTTTGGGCGATCAGGAACTGGCAGAGCGCGAAGAACGCGAGGCCGCTTGCATTGCCACGGTGGACTACGTGGCACAGGTCAACATGCTCACCGTCCTTGCCGACGAAATGGCACGCGGCGAGATCTTCGCCTTTTCTTCCATCGCTGGCTGGCGGGCACGTCGCGCCAACTACGTCTACGGATCGACGAAGGCAGGCCTCGACGCGTTTTGCCAAGGACTCTCCGACAAACTCCATGGGACAGGCCTGAACCTGATACTGGCGCGCCCGGGCTTTGTCATCGGTGCAATGACTGAGGGCATGAAACCAGCGATCATGTCTGTGACCCCGGATGTCGTTGCAGATGCTGTCGTTGAGGCCGCAGTCAAGGGACGGAGCACGACAGTGTGGATTCCGCGTCGCCTTACCGTTTTGGCCACGATTATGCGCTTGGTTCCACGTCCAATCTGGCGTCACATGCCGAGGTAGCCATGGCGTCGTTGCTCCTTCCTCGTGTGCGCTCACTTGTCGGGCTCGGCCTTGACTTAGTTCGTCCTGCTCAACGAACCGGGCCAGACTTCGGCCGAGCTACCTGGCTTATGGGCGTGACGCCGGGGTCCCTTCTCGAGGCCGTACAGATCCGACCAGTAGGGGCAAGCGGGCTGTTGAACCCCTCAGACTCCTGGCGAATCGAATACGCCACGAGCGATACTCAAGGCCGGATCTTGTCCGCGACAGGCGCAGTGTTTCGCTCTCGTACGCCGTGGATGGGGAAAGGTGAACGGCCCACGATCGCGTTTGCGCCATCGACGCAGGGCGTTGCACGGCGTTGCGACCCGTCATATTCCTGCACCGTGGGCATCGGACCACGTATCAAGCCCATAGACTTGATCGCCGCGTATGAACAACCCGTAATCAACTTGTTCCTTGCAGCCGGCGCCGACGTAGTCATCACCGACTACCCACGCGACCCCGGGGACGATGTGGAGCTCTATTGCGACCACGTTGCGGCAGCACGCTCCCTCGCCGATGCCGTGCGCGCCAGCACCAACCTCGGCGTAGGAACAGCCAAACTCGGTCTGTGGGGTTTCTCCCAGGGCGGGGGAGCCGCCGCAGCGTGGCTCGAGGAACCTGAGTACGCACCCGATCTCCAACTGCTGGCAGCTGTGGTCGCAGCTCCGCCAGTGGACATGGTCAGCATGCTCCATCACGTCGATGGCGCGCTTGCCTCCGTAGTGATCCTCTACGCGGTCGCGGGTCTCATGGCCAGCGACGACGCAATTGCTGCCGAGATTGCTCCGCACTTGAGCCCAAGAGGTGTTGCGGCCATTGCGAACGGGGCGCGCACGTGTGCTTTAGGGGCGGTGCTGCATCGCCCGTGGTCGCATACTCGCTCTTGGACGAGGACCGGAGTGAGCATGGCATCGCTTCTCGACGACCTCCCGTTGACCAGCAGCCACCTCGACGCAACACGCCTAGGCACCAAACGCCCGCTAGGCATTCCGATTCGTCTGTGGAGTTCGCCATACGACGACCTTGTCCCGCACTCAGATGTCGCAGCCTTGGCAGAGAGTTGGGGAGTGGAATTCCTCTCACGTACGGCCAAGCGTATCCGTGGCAGGACTGGCACGAACCACTTCGGCCCGTATTTTCTCTACGCTGCAACTGACGTGGGTTGGTTGCTCGATCGGCTCAACGGGTAGTCTCTGGCCCATGCCTGTGCTCCTGTTGTCCTACTTCGTTGTTGAAGCGATCGCGTTCTTTCTCGTCGCCAAGTGGATTGGTGTCGGATGGGCGCTGTTGGCAATTTTCGCACTGATGATCTTCGGCGGCTTTGCCGCCAGCATGTCGCTTCGCAGTGAACTTACGCAGATGGCTCGTGGGCGAACCAGCCTTGGCAAGTTGGCTGGCGACTCCGCGCTGTTGATGGCGGGTTGGGCGCTAAGTCTCGTCCCTGGTTTCGTGAGCTCTGTCATCGGCCTGCTATTAGTGTTCGGTCCGACACGAGCAATCGCGCGTCGTTCGATGACCAAACGCGCCCGTCGCGGCATGGAAGACCTCGGCGCGCGCCTCTACGAGGCCACCCCGATGTCGCAGTTCACCACCTCCTACGGTTCGTTTACCAATCCCAATCAGCCCTATCCGCAGAAAGGAGCGGATGCTGACGACGTCGTTATTGATGCCGACGAGTTGGAGGAATGGTTCCGCAACAGCGGCAATGAGCCGGGGGAGAAGTAGGTGACGGCCCTTACCCGCTTCCTCCGGTTCGTACTCGCGGCCTGCTCTGGCTGGCTGGTGTTCTTCTCGTACGAACCGCACGGACACTGGTTCTCCGCCATCGTCGGCATATCCGTGTTTTATCTTGCGCTCATGCCATGGCAACGCTGGCCGGGTACTGATCGTCCTTCCGCAGCCTTCGGCGGCCTACTGGGCTTTACGCAGGCTGCGTTTTGCTACCTCTACCTGCTGCCGTGGATCGGGGAGTTTGTCGGCGCAATGCCGTATGTCGCTTTGTCGATCTTCCTCGCGCTCTACGGCATCGCTATAGGTGTGTTTGGTGTGATCGTCGCGCGTTGGCGCTTTGGCTTCCTCGCGTTTGCGCTGATCTACCTTGCGGTTGAGTTTTGCCGCTCGTCGTTTCCTTTCGGCGGGTTTAGCTGGGTACGCCTGGCGTGGGGGCAAATCAATGGTCCACTAGCTGCTCTCGCACCTTGGGGTGGTCCGGCGCTGATCTCAATTGCGGTGGCGCTGGCAGGGGCAGGTCTCACCGTGGCCATCCTGCAGCGTGGGACGCAACGCTGGGCCGGCCTTGTAGCCGCAGTACTGCCCCTCGGTCTCGGCACCGTGGCGCAGATCGGGGTCAATAACCCTGCCTCGACAGTGGGCGAAGCAACCGTTGCCGCGGTACAGGGCAACGTCCCTCGCATGGGGCTTGATTTCAACGCACAGCGCCGCGCGGTGCTGGCCAACCACGTCAACGAAACGCTTGCGCTTCGCGACGACCTCCGCGCGCAAAACATGGATGTCGACGCCGTTTTCTGGCCAGAGAATTCCTCTGACGTCAATCCGTTCACCGACTCGGAAGCACGAGCGCTTATCGACGTCGCCGTGCGCGGCATCGACGCACCGTTGCTCGTTGGCACACTCACACGTGACGACGTTGGGTCCCGCAACACCATGGTCGTCTTCGATCCAGAGGATGGGCCAGGGGAGTACCACCACAAGCGGTTCCTCCAGCCGTTCGGCGAGTACATGCCCATGCGTGACTTCTTCCGGAAGTTCTCCGATATGGTCGACCTGGCTGGCAACTTCAAACCTGGTGACGGCAACGGTGTGGTGCACCTCGGCAACATCGCGGTCGGTGTGGCGACCTGCTACGAGGTGGCGGAGGACGAGGCCTACCGGATGGCGATTCGCAACGGCGCCCAGTTGCTCAGCACACCGACGAACAACGCCACGTTTGGGTTCACCGGCATGACGTATCAACAATTGGCGATGAGCCGCATGCGTGCACTGGAGACCGATCGCGCAGTGGTTGTTGTAGCCACCTCGGGTGTCTCCGCCATCGTCCATCCCGACGGCTCAGTATCGCAGCAGACGGAAATCTTCACGGCAGATCATCTCGTCGAAAAGCTGCCGCTGCGCGATTCTGTCACCCCGGCTGTGCGATTTGGAAAGATTCTGGAGTGGTTGCTTGTCGCGGCAGGGATCATGCTGATGGCTGTGGCAGGCGTTTCCGCACGTACCCGGGCGCACGGGTATGCTGCACCAAGGAATAAATAAGTGTGACAACGAGGAGACGTAGCACCGTGGCGAATACAACCCTGGTGATTATCCCGACCTACAACGAAGTGGAAAACATCCCGCTTATCGTTGGACGCGTGCTGGATGCCAACAAGGATGTGGACGTCCTTGTGGTCGATGACAACTCGCCTGACGGCACCGGAGCAAAGGCTGACGAGCTCGCAGCTACTCATGATGAAGTTCACGTGCTCCACCGCACCGGAAAAGACGGCCTGCTGGCTGCGTACCGTGCCGGCTTCGAATGGGCCCTTGAGCGCGAGTACGAGGTCATCGTTCAAATGGATGCAGACGGCTCGCATGCCCCTGAGGAACTCGTGCGTTTGCTCGACGCAGTAGCCAACGGCGCAGATCTGGCAATCGGTTCGCGCTACGTCGACGGTGGGGAAGTAAAGAACTGGCCGCGCAGCCGCTACCTGCTGTCCAAGCTGGGCAATGAGTACATCTCGATCGCGCTTGGCGACGATGTCAAGGACATGACCGCTGGCTACCGCGCGTTCCGCCGCGAAGTCTTGGAAGATCTCGACCTGGATGCGCTGTCCAACAAGGGCTACATCTTCCAGGTGGAGATTGCCCACAAGGTCGCAGACGCTGGATTCGGGGTTGTTGAAGTCCCCATCACTTTTGAAGACCGCAAGCTTGGCGAGTCGAAGCTGGACGCAAGCTTCGCTGCCGCATCGTTTGCGGAGGTAACCAAGTGGGGAGCGAAGGAAAAGGCTTCCTTCGTGGACAACCTGGCGAGCGAAACCTGGCGACAGATTGAGTACGCTGCCGCCAACTCAAAGCTTGCAGATCTTCCAAATCGTGCGGCCAAGGCTCCGTCGCAGGTAGCTGACTTGGCTAACGAGGTTGCTTCCTTGACCAAGTACGAGCTTTCCGGCGAGAACCTGGATAAGGTCGGCCGTCGCGTTGCAGAAGGTGCACAGACGGCAAAAGACCTGACGACGGAAACCGTGCGTCAGGTCCTTCACGTATTCAATTCCGGTTCGAAGTAAGGAATTAGCCTTCCTTCTGCGCGGCCTGCTCCTTAGCGAGGCGGGCCGCGGTGCGACGGCGCTTCCGGAGCTGCTCTAAGCGCTCCTCAAGCAGCACGTCGAGCTCCTCAATGCTGCGACGTTCCAGCAGCATGTCCCAGTGGGTACGCGGCGGCTTCGTCGGCTTCGACTCGACGCCTTCGCCCTCCATGAGCGTGCCGGTCTGGCCGTTCTTGCACATCCACTCTTCGGGGATCTCAGCCTCATCGGCGAACGGAACCTCAAACACCTCACCATTGGGTGTTTGGTACTTCGCCATGCGACGCGGCGCGAGATCATGGTCGCGGTCAGTTTCGTAGCTCACGGCACCCATGCGGCTACCGCGTAGCACTCGATCAGCCATGTTGTCTCCATCCTTGTCGTCGTTATTGCCCGGTTGCCCAGCAATCGCTCAAGTATAACGGTCCACTAATTCGTTTTGTTCCCTGACCTCACCCAGGCTTGACACCTGTAATAGACTTGCCGCCGTGAAGATCAGGAAGCGGAGAATAAACGAGACTACAAACGTTTGCGCGTGGTGCGGTAAAGAGATTGAAATCAACCAGGGGCGTGGCCGCAAGCGGAAATATTGCAGTTCTTCGTGCAAGCAGCGTGCGTATGAGCAGCGCACACTCCTTGCAGGTACGACCGTGGACCCTGACGCTGTGATTCTGAGCCGTCAGCGCGTCGCAGAGATCCGCGATCGACTTTACGAGTTGCGCTGTGCCGCTGAGGATATCCAAACTGCAGCGGCCGAAGGCGCGACGGCGGACGAGTTGCATTCGTTGTGTGACGAATTAGTAGGCTTGGTCCAGAAACTCGAAAAACTGAGGTGAGGTACGTGAAGACCAGCTCCCGTAATACGAAGCTGCTTATGATCGCAGTTTTAGCCTTTGCCATTCTGGCGCTTGCAGTGGCGTTCATCCCGTTGGGAAGGACGCTGTTTTTTAGTCACGGTGTCAAAACTGAGGGTATCGACGAGTCCAGCCTGAAATCCGCCACAACGGAAATTGACGGCGTCTGGGAGGTAACAAACAAGCCTGGACCCAACCAAACGTCTGCAGGCTTCACATTCGCCGAGGTGCTGCCAGGTGATCGCCGGACTACGTCAGGCTCGACACAAGGCGTTCGCGGTAGCGTGACCATCGAGGCGGGCACGCTGAAGGCTGGCGAGATTGTCGTCGATATGACAAACATTCGTACCGACTCTGATGTCCGCGATGAAAGCGTCCGCCGCAAGATTTTCCATACGGACGATTTTCCGGAGGCAAAGTTCGTTGTCGCCGAGCCAGTGGACCTCAGCAGCGTGCCAGAGGACGGGACGATGGGCACCGTAGACCTGACGGGCGACATGACCATCCACGGCGAGACGAACACGATCACGCAGACATTCAATGTCGCGCGCTCGGGCGATCAGCTGCTCGTCGCAGCAGACATTCCGATCAACCGAGAGGACTACGGAGTGAAGACTCCGGAGCTGGTGGCCGCAAAGATCGCCGAGGACGGCGAAATTAACGTCCGACTGGATATGCGGAAGTAACCCTATATAACGTCACCTGACGTTATATAAAGGATATTTGTCCGATAATGTACATTATGTCAAGTAACATTTGGTGACACCACGGCGTAATCTGTCCCCATGGCAAAGCTCCTCTCTCCCGATCCCCGCAGGATCCCCAAGCCGGTTTACGACGATTCCTACCCGGACGCTGTCAGTGAGCAATTCACTGGCGGCTCCGACCCGGAACTCGTCGCGGCGCTCGCAGCAATCGTCGGCTCGGACAATGTTCACTCACGCGTCTCAGATCTCGTGCGTTACGCCTCTGACGCCTCTCCGTACCGCGACATCCCGTCCGTGGTCGTTCAGCCACGTAACGCGCAAGACCTTTCCGCTCTGATGCGCTATGCCCGTCGCGCAGGCCGGACGCTGACGTTCCGCGCCGCCGGGACGTCGCTTAACGGCCAGGCGATGACGAACGACATCCTCGTCGATGTGAAGACCCACTTCGCCGGCATGGAGGTCCTCGACGGCGGCAAACGCCTTCGTACGTTGCCGGGCGTTGTGCTTGGCGACGCTCAAGCAGTCCTGCGACGCCACGGCTACATGCTTGGACCCGATCCCGGCTCGACCGCATCTGCTTGTATCGGTGGCGTCCTCGCTGACAATGCCGGCGGCATGCGCTGCAAGATTGAGCGTGATTCCTTCCACACCATCGATCAGGCTGAGTTTGTATTAACGTCTGGCGAGATCGTCGATACGCGCAACGGCGACGACGCCTTCCGCAAACAGTGCCCTGAACTGCACAAACAACTCTCTGAGTTCCGCGATCGTTTGCGTGCCAACGAGACGCTGGTCGCTCGCCTGCGCTCAAAGTTCTCCATCCGCAACACCAACGGCTTGCGCATCGATGCATTCTTGGACGAGGACGAGCCGGTCCGTATCCTCATGCGCTTGCTCGTCGGCTCCGAAGGCATCCTCGGCGTGTTTACCGAGGCTGAAATTCGCACCATCGAGTTGCCAAAGAAAAAGGCTGTGACCTGGGTGGTTGTGCCCGACATCACTGATGCTGCCAACTATGTTGCACAGCTTGTCGACGCCGGCGCTGAAGCCTGCGAGCTGCTCGTCTCCGATGTCATGCGCGGTTCAGTTGGCCAATTTAGTGCTGCTCCTGCTGAATGGGCAGATATTGACCAGTCCACCGCTGCCCTGCTCCTCGAGGTCGGTGGCACCACCGAAGACGAGCTTCAGCAGGCCATTGCCGCCGCCGAGGCCGTGCTCGAGGGCGCGGAGCTGCTGGCACCGCTGCACTTTGAGACCGATCCAAAAAAGCAAAACGCCATGTGGCAGCTGCGTAACGGCCTGTTTGGCCTGATCGGGCAAAACCGCCCGCAAGGCGCCGCGCTGATTACTGAGGACGTGTGCTTCCCACCTGCGCAGGTCGGCGAAGGCGCTGCTGAACTTATGGAGTTGCTCCGGCGCTACGGCTACCCCGAAGGTGTGATGGGACACGCACCCTACGGGAACCTGCACTTCTTTATCACCCCGGACTTCTCCAACCCTGAGGAGCTCGAGAAGTACTCGCGCTTCCTTGACGAGCTGGTTGAGTTGGTCGTCGACAAGCACGACGGCTCGATGAAGGCTGAGCACGGTACCGGTATCAACATGGCGCCGTTCGTGCGCCATGAATGGGGCGACGAAATCTGGAACCTGTTCTGGGAGGTCAAGGAGATGCTTGACCCGGACACCATCCTCGCGCCGGACGTGAAGTTGACTCGCCAGTCGGACATCCACCTGCAGCGCTTCAAGTCCTTTCCCAAGGTCGAGCAGGAGATCAATATGTGCGTCGAGTGCGGCTTCTGCGAGCCGGTATGCCCGTCACGCCACGTCACTGTGACTCCACGTCAACGTATTGTGCTGCGCCGTGAGATGGCGCGTCAGCCGGAAGGCTCGGAGGTCTTGGGGGCGCTGCGCGAGCAATACCAGTACGACGCGATCGACATGTGCGCTGCCGACGGAACCTGCGCTATCCCCTGCCCTGTTGGCATTGATACCGGCAAGGTAATGAAGCAACTGCGCGCAGCTCAGGCAACACCTGCAGAGAAGCGTGTCGCAACTGGGATCGCGAAGGGATACGGCGCGGTCGAGGCGTTGGGCCGTACTGCGGTATCTGGCGTCAATATTCTCGGGCCTGCGCTAGCCGATGCTGTCACCCAGGTTGGACGTGCACTCATCTCGCCCGAGCGCCTCCCCTCTGTGCCAGGGCCCATGCCGCACAAGGCACCACAGATGCCGGAAACCTCGCGCAGCGGTGCCGCAGCTGTCTACTTCCCTGCCTGTGTAAACCGTATCTTCGGCCAACCTGCTGGTTCTGCTGATCAGATTGCTGTGCCACAGGCGGTTGTTGAACTCGGCCGACGAAGCGGAGCACCTGTGTGGATCCCGGAAAACGTTGACGGCGGTTGCTGTGGCATGCCGTTTTCTTCGAAGGGATTCGACGATGCATACCGTGCGAAGGCACTCGACCTGCTGGAGCGCATGTGGCAGTGGTCAGAGCAAGGCGCACTGCCTGTGATCATCGATGCAGCCTCGTGCACCCATACCGTGGTGGATTCCATGCCGGAGATACTCTCCCCTGCTGATCTTGAACGTTTCGAGGCGATTCGCGTTCTCGACCTGGTGCAGTGGCTCGACGAAGAGATCATGGAGCACCTGCCCATCACTCAGGACCAGGGGCGTATTGCTGTCCACCCGCCATGCTCCGGTCAGCACCTTGGTACCACGGAAGCGCTCATGCGTGTCGCAGCTGCGTGTGGCGATGCGGAAGTGCCCGCTGGGGCGGCCTGCTGTGGCACAGCTGGCGATCGTGTGATGTTGCACCCTGAGCTGGTTGAGTCGGCGACTCGCGAGGAACGCGAGGGGCTCAATCGTGGCAATTATGCACGCTTCGTGTCAGCAAACCGCACCTGCGAGATGGGCCTACAGATGGTGGCCGGAAAGCCATTTGAGTCGATTGCAGTACTGGTCGAGCGTGCATCCCGACCGGAGGTCACGTTAGCCTAGCGACGGCCTCCGCGGTGGCGCTGCACCATCGTGACCTGCGCGAGGTCCAGCATTTCCAATCGTGCAAGGGCTTCGCGCAGGGCTAGCTGCCAAGTCCACATTCTGCGGAATACAACGTCGTAGCCATCCGCTGCGGCGTCGCGTAAGTGGGCGTCGAAGGCCATTCGCTGCAGCCTCAGCGATGCTGCGAGGTGTTCAGGTGCGGTTGTCACCGCAGTCACGCGCAATGCAGTGTGCTTATCGACGATCCGGGCAACGTCATCGCAACTCACAACGTTCATCCGTGGCCACGCATAACCGGCGGTTGAGGCCAACGCTGTCGCTGCACTCCGGGAATAGTTGTTCGTGCGGACAATTGTTTGCAGCACTACCTTGCCGCCCTGTGCGAGCATCTGTTCCGCAGATGCGAGATACGCGACCTGCTCCGGGTGCGGCATGTTCTCAAACGCCTGCATGCTCACTACTGCGTCGTACACCCCGCGACGCTGCCGTGCCAACGCTTCGATTTCGGCTGGGGAATCCAACACGTCAATGCGTGCAGCACCTTCAGCGCCACTGAGGATCAACTGTTCTTCAAGACTTTTTCTCACGCGGGCGTCAAAGGTAACCACATCCAGGGTGCAGCGTCGATCAAGTGCTTCCGCAGCCACCGCTCCTCCACTGCACGGCATCTCAAGCAAATGTGTGCTGGGCCCGGCAGCGGCGGCGTCGAGAAGCATCGAAATGCTCCTGCGTTGCGCATCAGCTAGGTCATCGCGATGAGCGTCAAGTGGAGCGCCGATTTCGGTGACGTCGACGAAGTGGTGCCCTGGCTCGTTTCCTCGCCCTGCCCCCGGAGTGTGGGACTTCATCCGCGTGCGCTGAGTCGTCGGCACACCCGTGCCAAAGTGTCCCTGTGCATGCGTTGCGGTGCCACCATCAAAATGCTGCACCAGATCCGGAGGTAGCTCCCCGATCACCCCAAGGGGTGTGCGACCGTGCTTCGGAGCAGACACGCGTGCTGGTGACGGCCTGTACCCCGCACCGATCAGCGCCTGGAGTGCATCTACAAGCCCTTCGGACGTCGAGGTCACCCACTCGCCTGCCATATAACTTTCAGCAAGGCCAGTCCACCCGCGCGCAGCGATACGCTCAAACATGTCCGCGGATTCCACGGTGAGCGCTGCATCGTCTCCTTCTAGAGCAAGTTCTGCTTTCGCACAGGCACGAGCAAATGTCGCCTCAACGATCTTCGTGCGCAGCGCTCCTCCACGCGCCCTGGGAACCGCAGCGACAGCCGGCCAGGCCGCGGCGTCGATGGAACTTTTGCGTGCGCGGGAGATATCGGCCATTTCACAAATGCTAGTGGCCAAGAACCTGCTTCTGCGGTACGCCACGGCTCAGATAAAATGCGGCGCGTACTATATAGGCGTTGCACATATAAAAATTCAACCGAGGAGAGATATTTATGGCCTCTACGGTCATTCGCCCAGACGGAAACCGCCATCATGTTGTCATCATCGGCGCTGGCTTCGGTGGCGTCAACGCAGCCAAGGAACTTGCGGATGCTGATGTCGATGTGACCCTGATCAACAGCACCAACCACCACCTTTTCCCGCCACTGCTCTACCAGGTGGCAACCGGCCTGATGTCCTCGGGCGAGATCACCGGTGACATCCGTCAGATGTTTGCTAACCAGCAGAACGTCCGCATCGTTCGTGGCACTGTTGAGACCATCGACGTCAAGGGCAAGACCGTCACCTCTGTTGAAAGTGGCAAGGAATACACCTTCGGCTACGACTCCCTCATCGTCGCCGCTGGTGCTGGCCAGTCCTACTTTGGCAACGACCACTTCGCCGAGTTCGCGCCGGGCCTGAAGACCTTGGATCACGCGTTTGAGATCCGCGCACGCCTCATTGCAGCATTCGAGCGTGCAGAACTTGCGGAAACCGCAGAAGAGCGCGATCGCGCTCTGACCTTCGTCATCGTTGGTGCTGGCCCGACCGGCGTCGAGCTTGCTGGCCAGGTTGCGGAGATGGCGCACCGTGCCTTCACCTCGGGCCGATACTCCTTCAGCACCGAGCAGTCGAAGATTTACCTGCTTGATGGCGCACCGCAGGTGCTGCCTCCATTTGGCAAGCGCCTGGGCAAAAAGGCACAGCGTGAGCTTGAAAAGGCCGGCGTCACCGTGATCCTCAACGCCATGGTGACCAACGTTGATGCGGACTCTGTCACCTACAAGGACATGAAGACCGAGCAGGAAACCACGATCCAGACTCCGACCAAGATCTGGTCCGCTGGTGTTGCGGCTTCCCCGCTGGGCAAGCAGGTCGCAGACCAGATCGGTGTTGAAGCGGACCGTGCTGGCAAGGTCGCTGTTAACGCGGACCTTTCCGTCGGCGACGAGTCCAACGTCTTCATCGTTGGCGACATGATGAATCGCGACCGTCTGCCAGGTGTGGCCCAGGTTGCAATCCAGTCCGGCGCTTATGTGGGCAAGGTCATCAAGAACCAGGTCGAGCACGATATCGCTCCGGAGGATCGCGCTCCGTTCGAGTACTTCGACAAGGGCTCCATGGCGATCATCAACCGCTTCAATGCTGTGGTGAAGATGGGCAAGGTCGAGATCACCGGCTTCATCGGCTGGCTGATGTGGCTTGGCGTCCACATGTCCTTCCTCACCGGCCGCCGTAACCGCATTGTGGCTGCCAACGAGTGGACGATTAACGCGTTCTCCCGCACCCGCCACAACCTGGCTGTCACCGAAGGCCAGCTGGAGAACATCCACCTGGAAAACGGTGAGAAGTAAGCGTTCGTAGCGCCCCCAACTTCCCCGGCCCTTCGCCCTCAACGAGCGCAGGACCGGGGTTTTTGCTACTCTCCACCCCCGAAGACTTTGTGTGACCAACACCACCCCAAACGTATTACCTATAGTCGGAAAACTTCTTTATACTCTTAGGTAAGCGGCAAGCGCTTTAAAGAGACTGTGTTTGGGAATGGGTAAGCGCAGCCGCATGAAGACCACTAGTTATCTATGTGAAAGATCGTGCAACTGTGACTGTTTCTACAGAGCCGCAAATCCAGAACAAGGCGTGGGAAGGTTTCACGCCAGGACCGTGGACCGAGCACATCGATGTCCGCGACTTTGTTCAGCGCAATTACACCCCGTACGACGGGGACGCATCCTTCCTCGAAGGCGCAACCGACAAGACACTGCGCCTCTGGGACTACCTGGATAAGAATTACCTCGCCGTTGAGCGCGAGCGTCGCGTCTATGACGTTGACACTGACACTCCGGCCGATATCGACGCCTTCAAGCCCGGATACATCTCCGAGGATGATGACGTGATCGTCGGTCTGCAGACTGATACCCCGACCAAGCGTGCCATGATGCCTAACGGTGGCTGGCGCATGGTTGAGCAGGCCATCAAGGAGGCCGGCAAAGAGGTCAACCCGGAGGTGAAGAAGATCTTCACCCACTACCGCAAGACCCACAACGATGCCGTCTTCGACATCTACACCCCTCGAATCCGCGCAGCACGCTCGTCCCACATCGTCACGGGCCTGCCGGACGCCTACGGCCGTGGACGCATCATCGGTGATTACCGTCGTGTGGCGCTATACGGCGTTGACTACCTCATCGAGCAAAAGCAGCTGGCCAAGGATGCGTCTTTGGAGAAGGGCTTCTCCGAGCACTGGGCACGTTACCGCGAGGAGCACGCGGAGCAGATCAAGGCACTCAAGAAGCTAAAGAAGATGGCTGAAGACTACGGCTTCGACATCTCCGGCCCGGCAACCAACGCCAAGGAAGCTGTGCAGTGGACCTACTTCGGCTACCTTGCCTCCGTAAAGAGCCAGGACGGCGCCGCAATGTCCATTGGTCGCCTCTCCCCGTTCTTGGACGCATACTTCGAGCGTGACCTAGCCAACGGCACCTTGACCGAGGTTGAGGCGCAGGAGATCATCGACGCGCTCGTCATCAAGCTGCGCATCGTGCGCTTCCTCCGTACAGAGGACTACGACCAGATCTTCTCTGGTGACCCGTACTGGGCAACCTGGACCGACGCTGGTTTCTCTGAGGACGGCCGCCACCAGGTCACCAAGACCGCGTTCCGTCTGCTGCAGACGCTGCGCAACCTGGGTCCTGCTCCGGAGCCGAACATCACCATCTTCTGGGATCCGGCGCTGCCGGAGGGCTACAAGGAGTTCTGCGCCGCGATCTCCATCGAGACCTCTTCGTTGCAATACGAGTCTGACAAGCAGATCCGTGACCAGTGGGGCGACGACGCCGCTATTGCGTGCTGTGTCTCTCCGATGAAGGTTGGCAAGCAGATGCAGTTCTTCGGCGCACGCGTTAACGCTGCGAAGGCACTGCTCTACGCCATGAACGGTGGTCGTGACGAAGTTACCGGCAAGCAGATAACTGACGGTGACCACAAGCCGATCGAGGGCGATGGCCCACTCGACTTCGACGAGGTCTGGCAGAAGTACGAGGAGATGCTCGACTGGGTTATCGGTACCTACGTCGAGGCGCTGAACATCATCCACTACTGCCACGACCGCTACGCCTACGAATCCATCGAGATGGCACTGCACGACTCCGACATCGTCCGCACCATGGGCTGTGGCATCGCTGGCCTTTCAATCGTTGCTGACTCTCTGTCCGCGATTAAGTACGCGAAGGTCACACCGGTGCGCGACGAGACAGGCTTGATCGTCGACTACATCACCGAGGGCGACTTCCCGTTCTACGGCAACGACGATGACCGCGCGGACGACATTGCCGCAACCGTGGTCCACACCGTGATGCAGAAGATCAAAGCGATCCCGATGTACCGCGACGCTATTCCGACCCAGTCGGTACTGACCATTACCTCTAACGTGGTCTACGGCAAGGCAACTGGTTCGTTCCCGTCCGGGCACAAGGCCGGCACTCCGTTCGCCCCAGGTGCGAACCCGGAGAACGGCGCAGACAATCACGGCATGGTCGCTTCGATGCTGTCCGTGGGCAAGCTCGACTACAACGACGCATTGGACGGCATTTCGCTGACCAACACGATCACCCCGTCGGGTCTGGGCCGTAACAAGGAAGAGCAGATCACCAACCTGGTTGGTGTTCTCGACGCCGGCTTCATCATGGACAACGCCGACGCGGTCATTAACCCCGCCTAATCAGACTTTCCCACTCACCTATTCACTCCGAAGGAGACGACAACATGACCACCCCTACTTTCGACGAGCGCCTCGCTTCCATGAAGGCTTCCCGTTCCGCAAACAACATGGACTCTGGCCTGTACCACGCCAACATCAACGTGCTTGACGAGTCCACGCTTGAGGATGCAATGGAGCACCCAGAGAACTACCCGAACCTCACTGTTCGTGTCTCTGGCTACGCCGTGAACTTCGTGAAGCTGACCAAGGAGCAGCAGCGCGACGTCATCTCTCGTACCTTCCACCAGGGCGCGTAGTTTATGGCCCAAGACGGAACGAGCGGCGTCGTCACGCTATCGCCTGAAGCAGGCGAGCGCGTGCGCGGCGTCGCTGCCGGTTTAGGCGGACTTTCCACCGACGACCTTGAGATCACTCGCCCAGAGTTGTTTGAGGCTCGCCGTACTGGCGAGATCGGCCTCATCCACTCTTGGGAACTGGTCACTGCCGTCGACGGACCGGGCACCCGTATGACGATTTTCTTGTCGGGCTGCCCACTGCGGTGCAAGTACTGCCACAATCCGGACACGATGGAAATGAAGGAAGGCACACTCGAGCGTATCGACGACGTCGTGCGCCGCGTACTGCGATACAAGCCTGTCTTTAACGCTTCCGGTGGCGGGCTGACCCTTTCAGGCGGCGAACCGCTGTTTCAGATCGCGTTTACACGACGACTGCTCAAGGCAGTGCATGACGCTGGTGTGCACACCACAATCGACACTTCTGGTTACCTTGGTGCACGCTTGACCGACGAGGACCTGGACAATATTGATTTGTTCCTCCTCGACGTCAAGTCCGGTGATCCTGACACATACGAAAATGTCACCGCGCGCCAATTGCAGCCAACCATCGATTTTGGTGATCGACTGCACGAGAAGGGCAAACCGGTCTGGATCCGGTTCGTTGTAGTCCCAGGTCTGACCGACGCTGAGGAAAACGTGCAGCGAGTCGCCGATATCGTCGCGCGTTGGAAGGGCACCGTAGAGCGTGTGGAAGTGCTTCCTTTCCACAACATGGGTGCCGACAAGTGGGACAAGATTGGCCTCGACTACGAGTTGCAGGACGTCACTCCCCCATCTGCCGAATCTGTCGAGCATGTGCGAGAGGTCTTCCGCTCGCGGGGGTTGACGGTGTTTTAACCCTAGGATCACCCCCGTTAGACATTGGGGTGCGCACGCGTAATATCACCTTTGATATCCGTGCGCACCCATTTTTGTGTGCTCATTCATCCTGGGCTTTGCCGTGTTCGGCCTGCCCTACGACGTGAAAGGGGGCTAAAGCTATGCCGCCACGTATTTCAATTCCAGGACAGCGTCCTAAGAAGGTGCAGCCCCCGTCTGTGAACCAAATCCCGGTGCCTGTCGAGCGTCAGATCGACTTTTGCCGCGTTTTTGTCGACGGCAAACGCCAGCCGGGAAATGTGCGCATGACTCACGCACTTGAGGTGGCAGAACGCTACGACAACGCTTTCGTATGGCTGTCTCTGAAAGAGCCCACAACGGAGCAAATGGAACGCATCGCCGAGGTCTTCGATATTGAGGACCTGGTTGTGGACGATGTTGTCGCAGCCCATCAGCGACCGAAGGTTGAACGCCACGACGAGCAGTTGTTCCTGGTTGTGCGTTCAGTGTCGTATCGTGACGACGAAGAGGTGTCGGACGCCCGTGAAATCATTTCCACCGGCGAAGTACAGATGATTATCGGCGAGAAGTTTGCCATCACGATTCGCCATAATGTCCGTCTCCCTGACCTCACCAACAAGCTCGAGGACGAAGAAGAGCTAGCGCTGCTCGGGCCTTCCGCTGTGGCGTGGGCGGTATCTGACTATCTGGTAGACAACTACCTGAAGGTCGCGGATTTCCTCGAAAGCGACGTCGACGAGCTGGAAAACGAAGTGTTTACGCCACGTCGCACGATCAACATTGACAAGATCTACACCTACAAGCGTGAGATTTTGGAGATGCGTCACGCGATCGACCCACTGTCGCCAGCGCTTCGCAACGGGTTGACGAACAACAAGGACTTTATGCGTAAGGCTCTGCGTACCTACTTCCGCGACGTCCAAGATAACTCCACGATCGTCAGCGACCGTCTTTCAGGCTTCGACGAACGTCTCACGTCCCTGCTGGACGCGTCGGTAGCGAAGATTACGATGCAGCAGAACTCTGACATGCGTACGATTTCGGCCGTTGTGGGCATGGCGGCGGTGCCGACGTTGGTTGCCGGAATCTACGGCATGAACTTCGAAGTCATGCCAGAGCTTGGCTGGCGTTACGGCTACCCCGCTGCACTTCTCGCAATGTTCATTGCTATCTCGGTGATGTGGTGGTGGTTCCGCAAGAACCACTGGCTTTAATCAGCCACTATTTGCTCAGGATCATCAGTTTGAGGTTGGTCACAGCGACCAACTTCTCCTCGCAGTACATGTTCACGCGCCACAGGTGGGTGCGCGCACCGATGTGGACCGGCTCCGCGGTGGCGTCGATACGTTGCCCCGCGCGCACGCTGCCCAGAAGGTCGGTGGAGTTGCTCATCCCCACTGCTGGCTTGGCGCTAGCTGCCACCGCCGCAATTGACCCCATGGTTTCACCGATTGCGCAGTAGACACCGCCGTTGACAATGCCGGTTGGCTGCAGATGCTCCTCAGTTGCGACGAGGTGTGCATCCATCCGGTCTTTTGAGCAGTAATCCAGCACTAGCCCGAGTCGTTGGGCGAAATCAACGTTGAGATTGTTGATCACAGCGAGTTCTTCTTCGCTCAACGGCGTGTCGAGCACTTCGTTGTACAGGCGAAAATCGAATTCTAGGTTCATGCTCGTCGATGATACGGATGATCTGTCTTCTGCCACGTAGAATTCGCACTATGACTGCAGATGCTTCAGAACCTCTTGCTCAAATCGGTGTCGTCGGTATGGCAGTAATGGGCTCAAACCTTGCCCGTAATTTTGCGTCGAAGGGCCATACCGTCGCTATTTACAACCGCTCACCAGAGAAGACGCGGGCGGTTATCAACGAGTATGGCCATGAGGGAACCTTCATCGCCGCCGAGACCATCGAGGACTTTGTCGCATCTCTGCAGCGCCCCCGCAAGGCAGTGATCATGGTGCAGGCCGGTGCAGCAACTGATGCGGTCATCGAACAGCTCGCTGATGCGATGGAAGACGGTGACATCATCATCGACGGTGGCAATGCCCTGTTCACCGACACGATTCGCCGTGAACGTGAGATGGCCAAGCGCAATCGCCATTTTGTCGGCGCGGGTATTTCCGGCGGTGAAGAAGGTGCATTGCGTGGCCCGTCGATTATGCCGGGTGGCCCAGTCGAATCCTGGGAGACACTTGGACCACTCCTCGAAGACATTGCTGCAAAGGTCGATGGCACCCCGTGCGTGACCCACATTGGCCCGGACGGCGCTGGCCACTTTGTCAAGATGGTGCACAACGGCATCGAGTACGCCGACATGCAAGTGATCGGCGAGGCGTACCACCTGCTACGTTACGCAGCAGGCCTGGCCCCTGCGGAGATCGCCGACATTTTCACTGAATGGAACAAGGGCGATCTGGATTCCTACCTCATCGAAATCACCGCGGAGGTGCTTCGCCAGGTCGACGCCCGCACCGGAAAACCGTTTATCGACATCATCGTGGACGCTGCCGGCCAAAAAGGCACCGGACGGTGGACCGTCAAGGAGGCACTGGATCTCGGTGTACCGACCACAGCTATCGGCGAGGCAGTGTTTGCCCGCGCGCTGTCGTCGGCACTTGCACAGCGTGAGGCCGCGTCGGAAGCCGAACTTCCGGCGGGCGAGTTGAGTACCCTCGAAGCACTTGGCGTGGATAAGCCTGCGTTTATCGACGATGTCCGCCGAGCCCTGTACGCCTCCAAGTTGGTCGCCTACGCGCAAGGCTTCGACGAGATTAACGCTGGGTCCGCCGAGCACAACTGGGATATCAAACCGGGCGATCTCGCACGTATTTGGCGCGGTGGCTGCATCATTCGTGCGAAGTTCCTCGACCGCATTACCGAGGCCTACGAAAACGATCCGAATCTCCCGTCGTTGTTGCTCGATCCGTACTTCACTGGAGAACTGCAAAAGGGCCTGGTAGACGCATGGCGCCGTGTGGTTGTCGTCGCTACGCAGCTTGGACTCCCAGTGCCGGTGTTCGCTTCCTCGTTGTCCTACTACGACTCGCTGCGTGCCAAGCGGCTGCCAGCAGCACTGATCCAGGGACAGCGCGACTTCTTTGGTGCACACACCTACCGCCGCGTGGACATGGAAGGCACGTTCCACACCACCTGGTCCGGCGAGCGGGAAGAGTTGAGCTACTAAAACAACGACGCGCGTACACTGATCTGAATGACTACATTCGCCGACCTCGGCCTACCCCGTGAAATCGTCGCCACGCTGAAAAAGCAGGGCATCACGGAGCCCTTCCCTATCCAAGAGGCGGCTATCCCCGATGCCCTTGCGGGCCGTGATGTTCTCGGGCGGGGTCCAACAGGCTCGGGCAAAACGTTTACGTTCGGTTTGCCTATGCTTGCCCGTCTCGTTGGAGCCCCATCACGCCCGGGTCACCCGCGAGCGCTCGTGCTTGCGCCGACGCGTGAACTTGCAACACAGATTCGCGAGCGTATCGACGACTCCGCTGCCGCCCTCGGCCTACGCGTCCTCGATGTTGTCGGTGGCGTGAACATCAATAACCACATTCGTGTGTTGGCCTCCCCAGTCGATCTCCTTGTGGCTACCCCAGGCCGCGCCGAGGATCTCATCAACCAGAAGAAACTCTTCCTGGATAAGGTGGAGGTCACTGCTCTGGACGAGGCCGATCAGATGGCCGACATGGGTTTTTTGCCACAAGTTCGCAAGCTGCTCGACCGCACTCCCAAAAACGGCCAGCGTTTGCTGTTTTCCGCCACACTGGATGGCGACGTGCAAAAGCTCATCGACCGCTACATGCACAACCCAGTGACGCACTCCACTGCGCCGGTGGAGGCCGCTGTGGACACCATGGAGCATTTCCGACTTTTGGTCGGTGGCCGTGAGCAACGCAATGAGATCGCGATGCAGATCGCCGCACGTGACGGCAAGACCATCATGTTTATGCGCACGAAACACGGTGTTGACCGTCAGGTGAAGAAGCTGCGACGTGTCGGCATCAATGCCCAGGGGTTGCACGGCGATAAAACCCAAGGGGCGCGTACGCGTGCCTTAGACGGCTTCAGCGACGGCACCACCCCGGTGCTCGTCGCTACTGATATTGCCGCACGCGGTATCGATGTCGACGACGTCTCGCTTGTCGTCCACGTCGATCCGCCAGCCGAGCACAAGGCGTATTTGCACCGCGCAGGGCGCACCGCCCGTGCTGGCACGTCCGGCACAGTGGTCACGCTCGTCATGGACGAGCAAGCTAAGGAAGTCGCGCAACTGATGCGCAAGGCAGGCGTGAAGGCTCCGGAGGTCAGAGTGGCTCCAATGTCGGAGTCGTTGGTTACGATTACAGGAGCACGTGTCGCAGATGGAAAGCCATTGCCTCCGCCGGGGGCTCCGAAGCAGGCTCCCCGTGGTGGTGGCGGGCAAGGTTCCCGCGCTGGGCGTCGGTCGTCGCAACGATCGAGCCGCGCTGGACGTTCCCGTTCTACACGTGGGCAACGCGGCAACTCGCAGGGTCGTCGTGGAGAGAACAAACGAAGGAGTAACGGCCGCTAAGGCGCAGATCAACACACATGGACATATTCATATCCATACTTTCTCTTCTGGCGTTCGTATTGCTGACAGCCTCTACCGGGTTGTTCGTTGCAATCGAGTTCGCCATGACGGGGCTCGAGCGCTCCACAATCGATGCCCACGTTAAACAACGCGGGGATGCTACAGCCCGCGCTATCGCGCGTGATCACGCGAATCTTTCGTTCGTCCTCTCAGGCGCCCAGCTCGGCATTACGGTGACGACGCTGGCGGCAGGTTTCCTTGCCGAGCCTGTACTCGGTAAGTTCTTCACCCCTGCGTTGGAGGCCGTCGGACTTAGTGCGTCGGCCTCAACCACTGTCGCACTTATTTTGGCCCTTGTCATCGCAACGTTTTTGTCGATGGTTTTCGGCGAGCTTGTACCGAAAAACATGGCTATTACGGACCCGCTGGCGACAGCTCGCGTGGTCGTGCCACCTGTGCACTGGTTTAACACGGCGATGAAGCCGTTTATCAACCTTCTCAATACCTCCGCTAACTGGATTGTGCGCAAGATGGGTATCGAGCCTGCCGACGAGCTTGCCTCGGCCCGCTCTTCTCAGGAGCTTGGCGCCATGGTGCGTTCGTCGGCAGAGGCTGGTGGTTTGGATGCTGAGACCGCTGCAGTGATCGACCGATCACTGCGCTTCGGCGAGACCACAGCTGAAGAGGTGATGACGCCGCGTTCCACCATCGACTCCCTCGACGCGGAGGATACTGTTGTCGACCTGATCGCACTTGCTCGCGAAACTGGGCGTTCGCGTTTCCCAGTGCGGCGTGGCGATCTCGACGACACCCTCGGAGTCGTCCACATCAAGGACGCATTCTCCGTGCCACCCGACGAGCGTGCGACCACACAACTTGCCACGCTTGCCCGGCGTGTCCCAATCGTCCCGGGCACGCTGGACGGCGATTCCGTGCTGAACCGGGTGCGCTCTGCTGGTTCGCAGGTCGTACTTGTTGCCGATGAATACGGCGGCACCATGGGCCTGGTTACCATCGAAGACCTCGTTGAGGAGATTCTTGGCGAGGTGTACGACGAATACGATGACCGCGAAAGCGAAAAGGACTTTGTCCGTTACGGCACCTCATGGGAGGTTTCCGGGCTCGTGCGTCTCGACGAGCTCGAAGAGCGCCTCGCCTACACAGCACCCGACGGCCCCTACGAGACGTTGGGCGGTCTGATCATGGCAACACTCGGTCGCATCCCGAAGGTTGGCGACGAGGTCGTCCTGCGCGAAACGTTCGGTTCGCTGCAGGAGGAGTTCCAATCGGCAGGCGCCGGATCATGGCTTGCCCAGGTCACCGCAATGGACGGCCGCCGTGTGGATAAAGCGATGCTGCGCCCGATTACCCCTGAGGAGGCCGACCGATGAGTATCTGGCTCGCTGTTGTCCTGATTGTCGCCCTCCTCGCTGCTAACGCATTCTTTGTTGGAGCCGAGTTCGCTCTCGTATCCTCGCGCCGCGACCGTCTCGAGTCACTCCAGGCCCAAGGCAAAACCAAAGCCCAGGACGTGATGTACGCAACCGAGCACCTTTCCATCTACTTGGCTGGTGCGCAGTTCGGCATTACTGTGGCCTCGCTGATATTGGGCAAGGTTGCCGAGCCGGCGATTGCAAAATATCTGGAGGAGCCGTTCCTCGCGCTGGGTGTACCGGCAGATATTCTGCATCCAATTTCGTTCGTTATTGCGCTTGCATTCATTTCTTTCCTGCACATTTTGTTCGGCGAGATGGTGCCGAAGAATATTGCCATCGCGGGGCCTGAGCAATCGGCAATGTGGCTCACCAGACCGATGACGGTTTGGATGAAGCTAACCCGCCCCGTGCTGGAAGCACTTAACTGGGTGGCTCGTCAGACATTAGCTGCGTTCGGTATCCAACAGCGCGACGAGTTGGATTCCACTGTCGACCAGGAGCAGTTAGCCACAATGATTCAGGAGTCTCGCAAAGAGGGGCTCCTGGATGCCGAGGAAACTGTCCGTTTGGCAAAGGCGTTGCGTCAGGATTCCCGCAGCCTCAACGAGGTGCTCATCCCGCTTGTAGAGGTAAAGACGATCCCCTACGACCCGCGCGGCATCCGTCTTTCGATCATCGAGCAGGCAGTGCAAGACACCGGTTTTTCACGCTTCCCGGTACTGATCAGCACTGGATCCCTGGCGGGCTACCTCCATGTGAAGGACATTCTGGACTTGATGGAGACAGATGAGAAGGATCCACGCGTGCCGCTTTCACGCATTCGACCGCTCATCACAGTCGACGGCCACGAGTCAATGGACGACGCTCTTACTTTGCTGCACCGACGTTCAGCGCACATGGCGGCAGTGCATGAGAACGGCCGCCTCGTCGGGATCGTCGCCCTCGAAGACCTCATTGAGGAATACGTGGGTACTGTCTCAGACTGGACGCACGAAAACGAATAGTTCGCGTGCGTATGACCACAACCCTGCAACCTGAGGAATATCTCGTACGTATACGCGAGCACGAGCAGCGTGCGGCTCCTTGGGCGGACGCCCGCGCGGCTCGGCGTGCGCATGGCGAGTACCACCCAGTATGGGACTTCCTCTTTGAGTACTACCCCGTTCGCCCATCGCATTTGAAGCGCTGGCATCCCGGGGTTGGGGTTACTCTCGCTCAGGCTGCGGATACACCGCAAGCGTCTTGGCGCGACTACGTCGCCACACCTGACGGAACCGTGTCCTTGAATCTAGGCCTTTTCCTCCAGCATCGACGCAATGATGTGGAGATGGTTGGCCGGCTGCTGCGTGCCGTCGATACGCGTCCTGCTCACTTTGATTGCTTCGGCATGCACGAGTGGGCGATGGTGTATAAGACCGACCACCCACGTCACGATTTACCACTTCGCCTTGGAGCAGAGGGCACCAACGACGTGGTTGAGTCTCACCACATCAAGTGCTCACATTATGACGCGTTTCGTTTCTTCACCCCTGCAGCGCGCCCGCTGAATCTGACTGTTCTTACTCGCGAGTCTCAGCCTGATCACGACCAGGCTGGCTGTGTACATGTCAGCATGGATCTGTACAAGTGGGCGTTGAAGTTAGGACCGCTGGTACCAGGCGAACTTTTCCTGGATTGCTTTGAACTTGCGGCACGGGCTCGGCGCTTGGATATGGAAGCGTCGCCATACGACTGCCGAGAGTTGGGCTTTGATGTTGTCGCGGTAGAAACCGCTGAAGGTAAAGCGGAATACGTTGCGCGTCAACGGGCATTGTCTCAAGCCGCCGCTCCGCTGCGCGCCAGGCTTGTCGCGACCGTAGAAGCTGCGTTGGACAGCTAAGCTCGGAGCAGGTTTTCTCAATCGTTCGACGTTGAAGGGGCTACGACCACAATGGCTAGGCACGCAAGCGGTAAAAACAATTTCAGGCTAGCGGGTTGGCTTATCGCCCTGCTTGTCGCTCTCGCTGTGGCTGCAGTGCTTGCAGTGGTTTTGTGGCAGCGCGACGGCGCCGACTCGAGCGCTGCAGCTCCTGATTGCGTATCCGGTGAGCTGGTTCTGCCGGTCGCCGCTTCCGATGAGAAAGTGGGCCGTGCACTTATCGACGACTACGCAGCCGCCAACCCCGTTGTCCGGGACTACTGCATCAAGCCGCAGTATGTTGACTCGATCAAGGAAGCAGCAGTCTATATCGCTCCGAATACCTCGATTACGCATACTGCGTTGAAGTCGGCTGAGCGCACTGCAGCGGTTGCTGACCCCCAAGCTGTCCATAGTGAACCTGTAGGTGTCGCTGGCACCGAACAGGTGAAGTTGGAGGACGTGAAGACCGAGTCTGTGCTGTTCCCTGTTGAGGAAGAGCCTGAGGCTTCCGCGTTGGTGGCGGCAAAGGTCGCCGGCAACGACAATGATGCTGTGAAGGCCCTCACCGATCAGCGTCTGGGTAGGCTGGCGGACTTCGCAGGAGCAGACGGCAAGCTTGTGGCGACTGCGGAGGACAGTGTTCCGGAAGGTCTTTCATTTACCTCAGTCGGCGCAGACATTGTTTACGCGGCGATCCCGTTGAACCAGAACGACGCAGTAAACGAGGATCAAGCGCGCGCTGGCCAGGACTTCGCACGTGCCGCAGCCGAGAAGTTCGATGGCTCCGAGAAAGATCAGCCGGTGATTTCGGATCTGGTCTGGGCTGCTGCCCTGCCTTCTGGTGGAGAGAAGCTCGGCGATCAAGCTGAGGCTGCAAAGGTGATCGAGCCGGTCAACACGTTGTTCCTACTTGACACCTCTGAGGCAATGGCGCCGTTTATCGAGCCAGCCAAGGATGCGATTGGCAACACCGCGCTTGAACTTGCCGGTGCAGGGAAGGAAGTAGGTCTGTGGAACTACTCCTCACCGCTGACCCCTGGTGTGGTGAATGGTTTCCGCCAAAACATCTCCGTCTCCCCTGATGCGGAGTCGGTCAACGTGGCGGTGCGTCGCTTCCTTGTCGGCGGAGTCCCCCAGACCCGCGAAGCACTCCAGGCTGCGGCTGCTGCATACGGCAACGCAAATGCGCCAATGCGAATTGTGCTCGTTACCACCGGCACCGCTGATGCCGGAGATGACGCAGCATTTATTGACGGCTTCCGGCAGGCAGCGGGCACCAACCTGGACCTGACTGTGGTACGTGTCGGAGAAGGCGATCCGGATGCGGCACTCGAGCAGATCGCCAAAAAACAGGTCGATGCCAAGACTGCAGAGAACATCGCGGATGCGGTGAAGCAGGCCGCAGGGTTCTGACGGCTAACATCGGCAAGCAACAAAGGCCCGGACTGGAGGGAGTACCCAGCCCGGGCCGTTGTTGTGTGGCCTGTTTAGGAAGTCTTGCGACGACGGCGATCAGCCAGCTCGTCGAAACCAATGACGTTTGGAGCGTCGATCTCTTCTTCGACACGCTCGGACGGGAACGCAGAGATGGTGCCGGTGAGTTCCTTCATAATCTGCGGCACCGCGATGCCGAACACGCCCTGGCCGCCGCCAAGGAGGTCGATGATCTCTTCGTTGGAGCGGCACTCGTAGACGGTTACACCGTCGGAGACCAGGGTGATTTCCGCAATGTCGGAGACACCGCGGTCACGCAGCTTATCCACCGCGAGGCGAATGTTCTGCAGGGAAATGCCGGTGTCCAAAAGACCCTTGACGATCTTGAGCACCAAGATGTCCTTGAAGGAGTACAGACGCTGGGAACCAGAACCCTTTGCGCCACGGATCGACGGGCGAACGAGCCCAGTGCGTGCCCAGTAATCCAGCTGACGGTAGGTGATGCCTGCGACCTGGCATGCGATCGGTACGCGGTAGCCCACTTCGTCGGACGGGCCGACGTCGAAAAGCGATTCCTGCACCGCAGCCGAGGTGGTCTCCTGCTCGCCTACCTGGTTGAGATCGTTGATACTCACGTAATTACTCCCATGAAAGTTATATGAGGGCCTGCTGACTATTAAATGCCAAGCATAGGACCTGGGTCAAGAGTTTCACGCGCAACACGCCGAACTCTCAACCTCAACTTTACACTGAGACTTTATTTCGCCTCGTCTGCCCCATCGTCCCCATCAGTATCAGGAGTATCACCGGTGTCGAGGTCATCCACACCAAGATTGCGCATGAGCTCTTCAAAATCAGCGTCAGCCTGGGCGTCGCCGCTTGCTGAAACAGATTCCTGAGGATCAATGACCTTGAGTTCAGCACCAAGAAAACGCTGCGCGTCTTCCGGCGAAAGGTAGATCGATGCCTGGCTTGCTACGAGGTCATCAACGCTGAGTTCGTGGTCTAATTCAAGCGCAAGCAGAAGCGCGTCACTCGCCCGCAGGTCCAGTTCAGAGCCGTCCGCAAACGACACGGTTGCCATAAACATGCCCTCTAAGTACGAAGACAGCTCAATGGTTTCTACTGTTTTTCCGGTGTTGCGAATCAGATCCACAACGGCATCTATGGTGCGGGGGCGGATTGGCGACCAACCTGAAAGCCGGGCAGCCAATTCCCCACCCTCATGCGTTGGTACCCAGACAGGAATGCACCGGCCGTTAGAGGATCGCTGCAGCAATGCGCAAAGGTATTGCTCGGGACCGACGGGGTACACCCCGACCAGCTCGACTGCTTCCATAACGACTAGTTGCCGGACTGCTTGCGCAGTTCGTTCTTCACCAGCGAAGCGTGCAGCGAGACCACCAGCGCGGACATCTGCTGGCCAATCTCTTCTGCTTGCTGCTGCGCATTGACCTTGCCGGACTTTGCAACCGGTTCGGTGACCTGACCGATCATGTCAGCCTGACGAGCAGCAGCGGTACGCAGCGTCTTCAGATGACGCGAGTCCAAGCCGAACTCAGCCAGGGACATTGCGGTAGTGACAGTGCGGACATCGTCGACATTGAACAGCCCTGCCGCGTCTGGGGTGATGAGGCCTACCTTGATGTATTCCTCAACCGTGGACTGCGAAGCCTGAGCCTGTTCCGCAACATCCACGTCGGTCAGGCGCGTCGGTGCTGGGGCCCGGAAGTTCTCTGGAGAGATCATCGGCTCAGCATCGTTTGCAGTCAGGATCGCGGTGACCTGGCCGGAATCCATGGCCTCGAGCTGTTCGCGGATCACCTTCAGCGGGAGGTAGTTGTCACGTTGGGTGACCAGAATGTAGCGCAGGCGCTCCACGTCCTGATCAGTAAAACGGCGGTAGCCCGACGCCGTGCGCTGCGGTGTGATCAGTCCCTCGGATTCGAGGAAACGGATCTTGGAGACGGTCACGTCCGGAAACTCAGTCCGCAAACGCTCAAGCACAACACCAATCGACATGGTCTTTGCCGGTTTGTTGGGCTTGGCTTGCTTCGCGGCCGTCTGCTGCGGTGCGGTTTTGCGGATTGCGCTCACGTGATCGTGCTCTTCTTCTCGTGGGACGTCGGTCTAAGGATGAACGGAAGTTTAGGCTTCCGCGGTGATGAATACGAGTCGGAACTTGCCGATCTGGATTTCATCGCCATTGGTCAGCTGCTGCGTGTTTCGCGGCTCGCGGTTGACGTAGGTGCCGTTGAGCGATCCGACGTCGACAACCTCGTAGCCATCCTCGTTGGCGCGGAACTCGGCGTGACGACGAGACACGGTCACGTCATCGAGGAAGATATCCGCCTCTGGGTGGCGGCCTGCCGTGGTCGACTCCTGGTCGAGCAGGAAGCGTGCACCAGCGTTCGGGCCACGCTTGACGACGAGCAGCGCCGCACCTTCGGGGAGGTTTTCGGTTCCTGCTGCGGAATCCACAGATGCCGCGGCACCAGATTCCATCTCCTTGAGCAGGTCTGCTCGGAATACCGAGGTGGTTTCGACCTGGTTCTGCGGCGTGTTGTCGCTCATGACTAACTCCTTGACTATCGAGTCGAGATTGAGAACTTCTGCAATAGTACCGCCCAAGTCGGGATTGGGTGGTGTTTAGTGACTTAACGGAAAATATTGCCGATGCCACTAATGACCGAATTGCCTGACCCGGCAAGCGGATTATCCGAAACCATGTAGGTCCATGTGGCGCTTGGTCGCTTCCATCCTGCATCAGCAAGATGCGCCCCGGATTCATCGATATCCACGGTGTTAAAGGTTTCTACCGCTTGGTCAACCGCACGGTTGGCGAGGTCTTTGAACTCGCGCACAGCAATGCGGTGGTACTCATCGATCGGGGTCTCGCGTGCGATAGCTCGAAGGTGAATAGATTCACGGACATCGTCCATCAGCGCGAGGTGTTCGGACCACTCTGCGTCGAGATGGAACAGCATGATTTCGCGCGCTGCTTGGTCGAGAACCGGCTGCGGTAGGTGCGACAATTCGGCGGCGCGCTGCGGGGAGCGCTCAGAGAGTTCTCGCCACGCTGTGTCAGTATCCAAAATGGTGGCGCGACGCTCGTCGAGAATGTCGCGGTGGTCTGCGAGAAGCTTGTTGTACTTCCACGTCTGGGAGTGGATCTCCAACAGTTGGCCTTCGGTGACGCGCTGGCAGTGCTCAACGAACTGCTGGGCTCGATTGCCGGTGAGGCGCCCATCCGGTTCAGGCTGCGCGGAGAAGGATTCGTCGGCCCCTCCGGTGGTGATGATGTCGTCGTCAAGGGAGACGAAGAACAAGCTCAAGCCTGGATCGCCCTGGCGCCCTGCACGGCCGCGAAGCTGGTTGTCCAAACGCGCGGTGCGGTGCCGCGCGGTGCCAATGACCGCAAGACCGCCGAGGGCGGCGACTTCGGCATGATCGTTCTCGTTCGCGCCGCCGAGACGGATGTCGGTACCGCGACCGGCCATCTGGGTCGAGACGGTGACACGCCCGATGTCGCCAGCTTCTGCGATAATGCGTGCCTCTTCTGCGTCGTTTTTCGCGTTGAGCACGTTGACGTCAATGCCACGCGCCTCGAGTGCTTCCGCGAGCGCTTCAGATTCGGCCACATCATGCGTACCCACGAGCACCGGCTGGCCAGTGTGGTGGATGTGCTCAATCTCGTCGACGATGGCCGCGTTTTTATCCGCCATGGTGGCGTAGATGCGGTCTGCCTCGTCGAAACGCTTGAGCTCGTTGGCTCGGTCGATAACGGAGACGTGCAGGCCGTAGAAACTTCGCAGCTGGTCGGTCGCCTCGACGGCGGTGCCGGTCATGCCGCACACGAGCGGGTAGCGGCGCATGAGCGCCTGCAGGGTGATCGAGTCCAGGATGCGCCCGCCCTCGGACACGTCGAGGCCTTCCTTTGCCTCAACCGCAGCCTGCAGCCCATCTGGCCAGCGCTGGAGTTCTGCGACTCGGCCACGTGAGGCGTCGACAAGTGCGACCTTGCCATCCTCGACGATGTAGTGGACGTCGCGGATCAGCAGCGCCTTAGCGTGGAGTGCCAAGTTCACGCGGACCAGTGTGGTGCCGATGTTCTCGTCGGAATACAGCGAGTCGATGCCCAGCAACTGCTCGATCTTCTGTGCACCTTCGTCGGTAAGAAACGCGTTGCGCCCATCCGAATCGATGGTGTAGTCCTTGTCCTCCACCAGGTGCGAGACAGCTTCGGTGATCTGCCCGGTGGCCTGCTGGGCTCCTTCGGAGCCGGCGAGGACGAGTGGAACCAGGGCTTCGTCGACAAGCACACTGTCCGCCTCGTCGACGAGTGCAACATCCGCCGGCGCCTGCACCGTCTGGTCGCGGGAAGTGATCTGGTTGTCGCGCAGGTGGTCGAAGCCGATCTCGGTCACTGGGGCGTAAATGACGTCGCAGCGGTAGGCAGCGATGCGCTCCTCGCGTGTCGACGACTCCGTCACCGCAGCCACCGACAACCCGAAAAACTCCACCAACGGACGCATCCACTCCGCGTCACGGGCCGCAAGGTAGTTGTTCACGGTAATCAGGTGGACGCGCTTGCCCTGCAGTGCGAAACCCGTGGCAGCCATCGCACCGACCAGGGTCTTGCCCTCGCCGGTAGCCATCTGGATCACGTCGCCCTCCAGCAGGCGAAGCACCGCCTGGTTCTGCACGTTAAACGGGGTCATGCCGAGCGTGCGTTGCGACGCAACGGACAACCCGGCGAGGAAACGAGACTTGTCCTTGACCTCCCCATCTGTGACGGCGGCGCGGACGGTTTCGGCGAGCGCGGTGTCGTCGAGAAGCGAAAGCTCCTCAATGAGCCCATGTGCGTCAGCGACGACAGCCTTGGACTTCTTGTTGTTGCGCTCCGCCGTGGAGCCCATGGCTTTCCAGAACCAGTCGAATTTGCCCATAAGGCTTAAGGATAATGCGGTTTGACGCAACGTTCCGCTGAAGGGGTGCGCCAACGTGCGAAATTGATGGTGACACGATTACGCTGATGGTCAAAATTAAGGAGGGAAGCCAAACCATGCTGTCTATGAACGTGAAAGTCCCCTCATCGAAGGGGCACATGATGGCCGGCACCATCGACCGACCAGACGGACCGGCGCAGGCATACGCGATCTTCGCCCACTGCTTCGCTGGTTCCCGCCACACGCCAGGTGCGTCGCGCATTTCCAAACGCCTGACTGAGCACGGCATTGCCACGCTTCGGTTCGACTTTCCAGGCCTCGGCCAATCTGAAGGCGAGTTCAAAGACACCTCGTTTTCGGAGAATGTCGACGACATCGTCGCCGCAGCGCAATGGCTGGAGGAAAACTACAAGGCCCCGCAACTGCTCATGGGCCACTCCCTCGGCGGCGCGGCTGCATTGAAGGCAGCAACCCGCCCTGAGCTGAAGAAGATGCTCAAGGCGGTGGCCACTGTGGGCGCGCCGTTCGACCCCGCCCACTCGGTGCTGCACTACGCACATTCCATCGGCGACGCCGACATGCACGGCTCCGTCCCTGTCACCCTTGGCGGGCGCGAACTGATCATCTCGCGCGAATTCCTCGAGGACCTCGCAGAGACCAACCCAGAGGAATATCTGCCGAAGTTGCGCAAGCCGTTGCTCATCGTGCACTCGCCTATCGACGTCACCGTCGGTATCGACAACGCGCAGAATATTTTCACCAAGGCACGCTACCCCAAGTCACTTATGACGCTGGACAAGGCAGACCACCTACTCACCCGCGAAGGCACTGCACAACGCGCTGCAGACATCATCGGGTCCTGGGCCGTGCAGTACCTCCAGCCACTATTCGTACCGGCAAAGACCACCGACGACAACGCGGTGTCCTACTCTGCCCGCGGCACGAAGTACGGCGACGTGGTGCGCACCTCTAACCGCGCCATCACCACGGACCGCTCGAAGAACACCGGAGGCAAGGGCCAGGGTGTCACCTCCACTGGCCTGTACATGTCCGCACTCGCCGTGTCCTGTTCCCAGGCAGTGCGCGAGGCAGCCAAGGGCATGTCGCTTGACGACGTCCGCGTGGAAGTTAACCACAACGGCGACGGCACCTTCACCCGCCTGATTACCCTCTACGGCGACCTGACCGACGACCAGGTGGAAACCCTGCGCGCAGCCGGTGCCTCATCCACCGTGGACGGCTACGTGGCCAAGGGCGAGATCGAAACAACTGCGGAGACTGCCTCGCTTGAGCGCCGTCGTCGCCAGAACCAACTGCACCGCGCAGAACGGTTGGGCAAGTAATGGCTGACGTTAAGGGCTCTGGGGGCGCTGCTGGCTCCGGTGACTTGTGGAGCGAAGTACGCGGGCTTTGCCGATGTGGGCTTGGCATGCCATATGAAGCCTGCTGCGGCCGCTACATCTCCGGTACTGCGAAAGCTCCCACCGCTGAGACCCTCATGCGGTCGCGCTACACCGCCTTCGTCATCGGCGACGGTGACTACATCGCCCGCACCTGGGCGCCGGAAAAGTTGCCCGCCGGCCTCGACGTGAATCCTGAAGGCGAGCCGTTTACCCGCCTGATCGTCCTGGAAACCAAAGGCGGCGGCCCCTTCGACACCGATGGTGTCGTGGTCTTTGAAGCCCACTACCCCGGCGGTTCCCTTCGGGAGCGCTCCACTTTCGAACGGCGCGACGGCGCCTGGGTTTACGTCGACGGCACCGTCAACTGACCTGGCAGTTTTGGGGCAGCATGACAGTGCTGTAATATGCGACAAGTTGCCACAATTGCAGCAATGCAAACGGTAACGGATCGGGCTGTGGCGCAGTTTGGTAGCGCACCACACTGGGGGTGTGGGGGTCGCAGGTTCAAATCCTGTCAGTCCGACAAAACACCCCTGGGGCTGCGGCGATAAACGCTAGGCCCCAGGGGTATTTGCGACTTTAGGTTAAGACACGATCTTGCCGTTCGCGTCGTAAGTGTAGAAGCCCTGCCCAGCTTCCAGGCCGGTCCTACCCTCTGCGACCATCGGCTTCAGCGTCGTCTCAACGAAGTCCTTCTGCCACTGCGGGGCGTTCTCGTTGGACTCGATCACGGCGACCAAGGTGCGCACGCCGACGAGGTCCATGATCTCAATCGGCCCGCGCGGGGAGCCGGTGGAGTTGCGCCAGTCACGGTCGATGTCGACGGGGTCAGCGATGTCGTGGTGCAGCAGGTACATGCCGGCACTGAGCAGCGGCACCAGCAGGGTGTTCAGCACGTAGCCGGGCTGCTCGCGCTTGAGCGGGACCGGTACCATGTTGATCTGCTCCGCAAACTCCACGAGTTGGTCCACATACTTCGGGTCAGTGCCCTCGTGAGGCATGATCTCAGCGGTGTTCTGAATCCAGATGTGGTTGGCAAAGTGCAGTGCCAAGAAGCGCTCCGGCGCACCCGTCGCGTCCGCGAACTTGCTCGGCATGAGCGTCGACGTGTTGGTGGCAAAGACGGTGGTCGCCGGGGCGTACTGCCCCACTTCGGCCCACACCTTGCGCTTGAGCTCGAGGTTCTCCGGGATCGCCTCGATGACCAGGTCCGCGTTCGCTAGCGCTTCCTTAAGATCCGAGGTCTGGGTGAGGTTTTCGTGCGCCGCCGCGATGGTTTCGTCGTTAGCGGACTCGAGCTCCGCCTTCATTTGCTCACCGATGGCGTCGAAACGCTGTTTGCCGGCCGCGAGGGCCTCCTCGTTAATGTCGTAGGACACTACCTTCTTGCCCGCGAACGCAGAGCAAAAAGCGATCTGCGCGCCCAGGACACCTGCACCAAGTACTGTTACGTTATTGAATGTCATGCCAGTCACGTTACTCCTTTTTATGTGACTTTCACAGCATTTCTAGTGTGAAGTTCTACGCAAGCGACGCCCGGTCCACCGCCATGAGACCTGTCGCTGCCCGCCGGCCCAGCCCCGCGTAGTACGCCGCGTGCCTCAACCGCGCCTCAAAGGTGTCCGGCTCGAGTGTGCGCTTGACCTTTGCCGGCACACCTGCTGCAAGAGAGAACTCCGGCAACTGCTGCCCCTCCAGTACCACTGCCCCGCCGGCGATGATGCTGCCCTTGCCGATGCGCGACCGCGACAGCACCGTCGCATTCATCCCGATCAGGCAACCTGGCTCGATATGGCAACCGTGGATCATCGCAAGGTGGCCAATCGTCACGTCCTCTTCGAGCACTGTCTCCCCATCCGTATCCACGTGCAGGACTGAGCCGTCTTGCACGTTCACACGTGCACCGATACGGATTGCGCCCACATCGCCACGGATGACCACGCCGGGCCAGATGTTGGCGTCCTCGCCTATCTCAACATCGCCGATAATCGTCGCCTCATCAGAGATGTACGCCGATGGATGAATCTTGGGGGTTTTGCCTTCGAAGCTATAAATCATGCGTTACAGTGTGCCGGAATTGCCCAACGCGTGGCGCTGAAACGTGCGTAACCGCGCCTGTTCGGGTGGTCGTCGTCAAGCAGTGCGCTACTGCTGCGTCGCCCGGCCGAGCCGGAAGAACTTCAGCATGGCGTCGGTGGCGAAGCCTTTCGGCACCGTCCCAGATGAGTCGCCGGCGCCGCCTGGCCACACGTGAGGGCCATTTTCGATGCGGTAGTGGGCAAGTTCGGCGTCGCAACCTGTCCACGCCTCGCGGATAACGCCAGGGGCTACCTCAATGTCTTCGTGGCGGGCGTCGCAGTGGTTGCGCGACGCGGACTCGTTGAGCATTTCCTCCACCGAGTTGTATGCCGTGGCGTGGCGTTGCCCGCCGTTGTAGGCAATGACATTGTCGCCCGTGCTGTGGAAATCGACGTGCATCATCGGTATCTGGGAACAGCCTGCAGAAACGCGTTGATAATAGGCGCCTGCAACCGTGGCAATGCCTGTGAATGCCTGTGGTCGTTGGCAACCCACAAACGCGGCGAAGCCCCCACCGTTTGAGAACCCCGCCGCAAAAATACGGGAGTGGTCGACCGAAAACTCGCCTTCAATCTCAGCCAGGACGGCGTCGACGAACGCCAGGTCTTGCTGCCCGGAGGTTGAGGCGTATGGTGCGGGCGCCCAGGCGGAGTCTTTGCCGTCGAGGTACGCCACAATGGCGTCTGCGGCATCGAGCCCGGAGTTTTTTCGGATCTTTTCGGCGTCTTCCTTATAGCCGTGGAACACGAAGATGACGGGCAGTCGGTCGCGCTGACGGGCACCCGCGGGCATGGAAACAATGTAGTCGCGCTTTAGCCCGCCTGCGGTGATGCTGCGATGTTCGCTGCCTGGTGGCCCCCATGGTTCGACCTCGCGCACGTCGTCCGCAGCGGGCAGTGCTTTGGTTGTTACCCCGGGTTCCTTGACGCTTCCGTCCCCTCCGGAGCAGCCGGTGAGTACGAGCAGGACTGTGGACAACGCCGCCGCGGTGACGGTTGAAACTTTGCCCATTACGTCTGCTGCTCCGGATAAAACACGACAGGTAGATTAGTGCATCATGCCAATAAGCGGAACACAGCCAGGTCCGAGCAAGAAGTCGCAGCCGACCTTTCGTGACCGCGCTCACCAACACACCGCGGCGAGTGCGTTTGTGCGCGATGCGGATCGCTACCACGATGCGCGTCCGTCGTATCCTCGTGAGGTTGCCGAGTTGTTCGACGGCGCCGATGTCGTGTGCGACGTCGGCGCCGGCACTGGGAAATTAACGCAGTTGCTTATCGACGACCACCGCACCGTCTATGCATGCGACCCCTCCCCCGACATGACGCGGGTACTCCATCACCAGTTGCCGGAGGTGCCTGTGTGGCGGGCGACGGCGGAAGCGACGGGGCTCGCGGACAATGCCGTCGATGCGATCGCGTGCGCACAGACCTGGCACTGGGTGGACCCGGCAGAGGCCAGTGCTGAGGCAGACCGCGTCATTCGCGATGGCGGATCTCTCGTTTTGTGTTGGAATACGCTCGCGGTACATCACCCTTGGGTGCTGCGGCTCAGCCGCATCATGCACTCGGGTGATGTGCAGCGCGAAGGCTTCTACCCCACCGTGCACGCCCCGTGGAAACTCGAACGGGAGGTCCGCACGGAGTGGGTCGATCAGATCCCAGTCGAACACTGCTTCGAGCTCATGGCCACACGCTCGTACTGGCTGAAAGCCTCCGAGCGCACCCGGGCAAAGATGGAGGCGAATCTGACGTGGTACCTCTACGAGCGCCTCGGGTTCGATGAGGGACAAATCATCCCGCTGCCCTACCGCACGGACGCGTTTGTGTACCGGCGATAGGGCGGGCTGCTAAAACAAGTCGGTCCGCTTCTCAATCCCGAAGAAGTGGAAGATCTCCTCGGTCACGTCGATGCCACGATGCGCAGCCCACGGTCCGGTAGGCCACTCGTGGCCCATGCCCTCCACTCGGTGGTGCAGGGTACGAGCCTTGTCGCCATTGCGACGCTCAAACGCGGCAACCACTTCGGGAGCGCCGAGAATGCCGTCCTCAGCGGGGCTGCCGTATCCCGGCCGGACCTCGCCGTTATATGGCACTACGTCGTCGTGGGTGCCGTGGATGTTGAGGTAGTCCACCGGCTCGGCTGCCTCGATCTGCGCCTCGGTGCAGCGCACAGCCGCAGACACAGAGGCAACACCCGCGAAGGTATCGCTGAGCGTCGACAAGTAGACCGCGAGACCGCCACCATTGGAGAAACCGACAGCATAAATGCGTTCGGGGTCGATGTCGAAGTGTTCGCTGGTTTGGGCGATGATGTCGTCGATACGCGCCTTGTCCTGCTCAATCGTGTTCAGCGCATACGGCGCAGGAGCCCACGCCAGACCGGCACCCGTCGGCGCAACGACCACTGCGTTGGCCTGCACGAGGCCGGTACCGCCGAGGAAGTTCCGCCCATTATCGCCACGACCGTGCAGCGCAACAATCAGGGGCAACGGCCCCTTCGGATCTGAGGGCGCGGAATAGACCGTCGAGTCCATAGTCCTGCCTACTTCTTTCCGCGACGCTCACGCACACGCACCGCGATGCGCACCGGAGTGCCGTGGTAGCCGAACTGCTCGCGGAACTTGCGCTCAAGGTAGCGGCGGTAACCGCCATCGAGGAAGCCCGTGGTGAACAGAATGATTGTCGGCGGGCGCGTCGTCGCCATGGTGGCAAAGAGCAGCTTGGGCAGACGGTTGTTCTTCATCGGAGGCGGGTTCGCGGCAATCGCCTCACGCAGCCAGTTGTTGAGCTGGCCGGTAGAGATGCGCTTGTCCCAGTTCTCCAGCGCTTCCTTCATCGCTGGCTCCAGGCGGTGCAGACCACGACCGGTGTCCGCGGAAATGTTGAGCTTGGTTACCCACTTCAACTGGCCCATGGTCAGGTCGAATTCGCGGTCGAACTCGTAACGACGATCCTCGTCCATCAGATCCCACTTGTTAAAGCAGATCACCATGGCCTTACCGGCTTCGAGCACCATCGAGATCACGCGCTGGTCCTGCTCGGAGATCTCCTGGGAGGCGTCGATGAGCACCACACACACTTCAGCGGCCTCGATCGTGCCGCGAGTGCGCAGTGATGCGTAGTACTCGTGGCCCTGGGCGTTCTTAACTTTCTTCCGCAGGCCGGCGGTATCGATGAACGTCCAAAGGTCCTCGTCCAACTGCACCAACTCGTCGACCGGGTCGACGGTGGTGCCGGCGACGTTGTCCACGACAGAGCGATTGGACTTGGTCAGCTTGTTCAGCAGGCTGGACTTGCCCACGTTCGGGCGGCCCACAAGTGCAACACGTCGCGGGCCCTGAGTGACCGACGCGGCAGCACGCGGAACCTCGGGGAAGTTGCGCAGGATCTCATCGAGCACGTCGGCACCGCCGCGGCCGTGCAGCGCAGAGACCGGCCACGGATCGCCAAGACCCAGCGAATAGAACTCGGCGACCTCGCCCCACTGACTGTCGGACTCAAACTTGTTTGCAACGAGGATGACAGGCACCTCAGCGCGCTGCAGGTTGCGGGCCATCACCATGTCTGTCTCGGTCACGGTGGTCTTTGCGTCGACAACCATGACGATGACGTCCGAGGTCTCCATGGCTGCCTCGGACTGGCGCGCGATCGAGGCGTGGATGCCCTTTGCGTCCGGGTCCCAGCCACCGGTGTCCTGCACCCAGAAACGACGTCCGTTCCACTCCGCCATGTAGCTCACACGGTCGCGGGTCACGCCGGGATGGTCCTCCACAACTGCTTCACGACGACCCAAGAACCGGTTTACCAGCGAAGACTTACCCACATTCGGGCGGCCCACGATAGACACCGTCGGCAACGCTTCCTTGACCACGTCCGGGCGGATGATGCCGTATTCGGCTTCGATTTCGGCCCATTCTTCGTCGGTGTAGTCGTCGGTCTCGTCGCCAGCATCGGTATCGTCGCCGAAGTCGGCCTCGCTGAACTCCGACTCATCGAAGTCCTCGAGGTCGTCGTAGTACTCAGCGTCGTCCGCATCGACCTCATAGGCTTCAAGGTCGTCGTAGCCAGAGGCATCGATGCCGGGTTGGATGAATTGAGTCTCCGGCTCGAGACCGTCTTCAATGTTCTTCTTGTCGCTCATCGTGCGCTCCTTTCCACCACGGCAGTCAGCGCAGCGAGCACCTCATCCGGGGTCATTTCAGACGTATCCACGATCTCGGCGTCGTCAGCGGGACGCAGCGGGCTGGTCTTGCGTGACGAGTCCGCCTCGTCGCGCCGCTTCACATCCGCCAACACTGCATCAAAGTCCACGTCACGGCCAGCGGCTACATCCTGATCGAAGCGACGCTTCGCACGTACTTCAGCGCTTGCCGTCATGTAGACCTTTGCCGGAGCATCCGGCAACACGACAGTGCCGATATCGCGGCCCTCCACGATCGCGCGGCCGGCCTCGCGGGCCAACTTGCGCTGCAGTTCCACAAGGTTCACGCGGACCTGCGGGATCGCAGAGACCGCAGAAACGTGCTGGGTGACTTCCGGTCCTCGGATCTCGCGGGCAACATCCTCACCTGCAAACAACACTGCGGTGGAATCCGGATCGTCGGATACCTCAAGCGGCAGATCAGCGGTCGCTTCGATCACCGCATCCGTATCAACCGGGTCGACACCAGCGCGCAAGACGGCCAGGGTGGCAACGCGGTACATCGCACCCGTATCCACATACTTCGCGTCGAGCTTCTTCGCTAACGCGCGACACATCGTAGATTTACCGGTGCCGGACGGGCCGTCCACTGCGAGAATCAGCCCGCCGTCAGCCAAGTTGGAAATCTTCTGGTCTGCCATTACATCCCCACCGCCTTGTACAGCGACGCAAGCTCGGAGGAATTGAGCGCACGCATCATGCCTGGCTTCATCTCGCCGAGCTGGACCGTGTGGAACTTGGTGCGAACCAGTCGTTGCACCGGGAAGCCAGCTTCCTTCAGCATGCGGCGCACAATGTGCTTACGGCCTTCGTGGAGCTCCACTCGGATGATCGACTGCCCATTGTGGACATCCACGATCTGAGCGTAGTCGGCCTTCGCGGGGCCGTCGTCAAGCTCAATGCCCTCCTTGAGCTGCTTGACCAGCGCATTGTTCGCCTCACCCAGGACAGTGGCCATGTAGGTCTTCGACACCTCGTACTTCGGGTGCATCAGACGATTCGCCAGTTCACCGTCGTTGGTCAACAGCAACAGGCCCTCCGTGTTGGCGTCGAGGCGTCCCACGTGGAACAGACGCTGACCCGCGGCGGTGCGCTCCGAAAGGTAGGAGCCGACCGAGGTGCGGTCAAGCTCATCCTTCATCGTCGAGTGCACGCCACGCGGCTTGTTAAACACGAAGTATTCGTGCTCCTCGTTGACGTTGATGCGCTCCCCGTCCACGCGGATGATGTCCACGTTCGGGTTAACACGCATGCCTTGCACGTTGACGATCTTGCCGTTGACCTCAATGCGGCCCTGGTCGATCATGGCCTCTGCGTGACGACGAGACGCCACACCTGCCTGCGCCAACACCTTCTGCAGGCGGATCCCCTCAGTTTTGCGGGTCTTATCCTGCGGGTTGTCGTCCCACCAGTTGTCATCCAGCGGGTGGGGCTCATTCTTCGCGGCATTTGCGCGTCGCTTGTCCAAACGGACATTCTGCTTCTTTGCCGGCTTCGCGTACGAGATGTAGAACGTTTCGTCCTTCTCGGGCTTGTCCGGTGTGCCGTCTCGGCGAGCGGGAGGAGTCATGTTTCCTCAATTCCTTTTCAGTCGTATGCGGTTTTTGGGCCGATCCTACCAGGCATCTTCGATTGCATCGATGTCCGGAAGCAGTGGCGCAAGGTCAGGAAGGCGCTCAAGCGAGTCAATGCCCAGAAGTTCGAGGAACAGCTCCGTCGTCACATAGCGGTGTGCGCCAGATTCTTGCTCAGGATCAACCTCCGCAATCAAGCCGCGCAGCGCAAGGGTGCGCATGACGCCATCAACATTGACCCCGCGCACTCCGGCAACCTGCGAGCGCGTCACCGGCTGGCGGTAAGCAACCACTGCGAGCGTCTCCATTGCCGCGCGCGAGAGTTTCTTCTGCGTGCCGTCGAGCAAGAACGCCTCGACCGCATCGGCATTTTCGGGCCGGGTATACAGCCGCCAGCCCTCTGCGGTCTCACGCAAATCAATGCCACTGCCACGGGTGTCGAGTTCTCGCGACCACGCGCGAAGGTGATCCGACACTTCCGCAGTCGTTGCTCCGAGCGCACCCGCGAGGTCCTCCACGGACACCGGCGTATCGACGACCAACAGCACCGACTCAATCCGCGAACGCAACTGCGCAACCATCGGCATGTCTTCCATACCGCAGGAGTCTAGCTGCCCGTACTTGTTCAGTGACTAGTTCCAGTTCGATGCCGCAACGACCGCCGGATCGACCTCAAGGCCGGTCCATGACACATCAAGTTGGCCAAGCGCTTCGGGCTGCTCTGTTTCCACCGCGCGGGCCTTGTACAACTCCAGCAGGGCGAGGAACCGGCCGACCACCTCCATGGACCTCGTGCAATCGCGTGTCAGTGCGGCGAACGTCATCCAGGTACCTGAGCCGGCGAGCTTGAGCGTATCCAGGATCTTGCCCGCCTGCTCAGGCACGGACACAGCAACGGCGTGCAGGTGGTCAGTGCGTACTTCCTCCGGCGGCTTAGGCCGGAAAACACTGGCCGCAAGTTCCGCGAAACTCGCCGCTGTATGGCCGAGTTCCACCGGAGGCAAAAGGTCCACGAACCGGGGCTCCATGGATACGGCACGCGGGTGTCGTCGATTAGCAGATGCTTGCCACGTAGCAAACTGGTCAGCAACCTGCTGATATGCGCGGTACTGCAGAAGACGTGCGAACAGGAGGTCCCGGGCCTCCAGAAGGTCGTAGTCTTCCTCCAGGTCATGATCACCACGTGGCAACAGCCGCGCAGTCTTCATGTCCAACAAGGTGGCCGCGACCACGAGGAACTCAGTGACCTCGTCAAGCGACTCCGTCTGCCCCAACGCACGGGTATACGCAATGAACTCGTCGGTCACCTCGGCGAGCGCAACCTCGGTCACGTCGAGTTTCTTCGCCTGAATCAAGCTGAGCAGCAGATCAAACGGCCCCTCGAAGTTATTCAGCGCGAGGGTAAAGCCCGTGATCTCCGGCTGGGGGTACTGCTCAGGTGCCTGGGCCACTAGCTAGTGCGCTCCAACACCTCAAGGGCCAGATTGCGGTACTGTTCCGCACCTTGCGAGTTGGGAGCCCACGTAATAATCGGCTCACCCGCGACCGATGTCTCCGGGAAACGCACGGTACGGGTAATCACGGTGTCGAAGACGCGGTCGCCGAACACCTCAACTACACGATCCATGACCTCACGGGCGTGGGTCGTGCGACGATCAAACATAGTGACAAGGATGCCCACGATGTCCAGGTCGAAGTTGATGCGGTCGCGCACCTTTTCCACGGTATCGGTGAGCAGCGCGAGACCTCGGAGCGAGAAGTACTCACACTCCATGGGGATGATCACGCCCTGCGAGCACGCCAACGCATTCACAGTGAGCAAACCGAGCGACGGGCCACAGTCCAGGATGATGAAGTCGTACTCCCCGCGCACCGGGCGCAGCGCACGAGCTAGCGTGTGCTCGCGGCCGACTTCGTTGACCAGTTGGATTTCAGCCGCAGACAGGTCAATATTCGCGGGTACCAGATCAAGCCCGGACACGTTTGAGCGCTTGATCGCCGCGTGAATGCTGGCAGTGTTGTCAAACAGCAAGTCGTAGACCGTGACCTGATCCTCCTCATAGGACACACCAAGGCCAGCGGAGAGTGCACCCTGCGGGTCGAGGTCTACCAGTAGCACCTTGCGCCCTTGCTCTGCCAAGCATGCACCGAGATTGATAGTGGACGTGGTCTTACCCACGCCGCCCTTTTGGTTCACCATCGAGATGATGGTTGCGGGACCGTGCCGCTCAAGCTCCTTCGGCTTGGCAAACTCACGCCACGGCCGACCCGTCAAAAACGTCTTCTGGTCAGCCGCGTCAAACAGCGCCTCGTCCGCCATGGCCGATCCTTCCCTCGATCACGTCTAAACCCTTGACTGCAGTCATCTTACAACGCTGTGATTAGACCTGCCCACGGCTTCGCTTCCGAAGGAAGATAATCAGCAGCGCAAGTGCCGCGATAAGCGCACCACCACCAATGATGAGCGGGACAAGATCACCTACCGACGAACCCGAGTCAACGCTATCGCCTTGACCTTTGTTGTCTGCTCCCGCATACGGGTTTTCTTCATCCGTTTCGGCAGCCTGCTCAACCGGAGCATTCGTCGACGTAACCACCGCGACAAACGTCGCCGCGCCGTTCTCCACGACCTCCATAATGAACGGGTTGTCAGGCGTCTCGCCTTCCGGGTACGTCAGCGTCAACGTGCGCCCTGCGACGTTCACGTCACGCTTGACCCCTTCGATGATGTTGCCGTTGACATCGAGGTAACGCAGCTTCGCATTCGACGAGTCGTAGTTGGCATACTTCATCAAATCGCGCGCCTTACTCAACGGCACCTTGACCACGATCTCGTTGCCGTGGATCTCTCCCTCGAAATCGAGCCGCTTCGCATCCGCGGTGTCCGCCTTTTCCGCTGGCTTACGCTCAGGGCGATTGACGGCGCCGCTGCCACTGCCTGCACCCGCACCGGATCCGCCGTTCGAGGCTTCACCGTTTGCGTCGCCACCGCCGTTTGCGCCACCGCCACCGTTGTCTTCGGCGTGGCCTCCACCACCGTGGTGCTCGGTGTTTTCTCCAGCGCCACCGCCCGCAATTTCGTCTGCATCAGTTGCCTGTCCGCCGCCCACAGCGACGAGGTTAACTGTCGCCGTGTAACCGCCGGCGCTCGCAGGTACTGCTGCGGTCGCGCCCTCTTCCGCTGGAGCGGTCACCGACACCGACGTGCCATTGGATGTGACCACCCAGCCGCCTGCGGAGTAATTCACATCCACCGGCACGCCCACATCAACCGTCGTCGTCTGCCCCGCAGGCACGGTGATCTCCGAGGGAATCATGTTCGCCATTGCATCCGGGCTTAGCCCGCCCGGGATCTGCGCCGAGGCAGGGTGTGCTCCCACACCTCCGCCAAGCCCCACGGCAAGCAGCAGGGCTGCCGGCACCGCAAGTGTTGCGCGACGTGCTCGTGCAAATGTGTACTCACTCATAAGCGCAAAAGCTTACGCACGTGGATGCGAACTACGCCAAACCTCGCGCAGGCTATCTGCTGTGACATGTGTGTAAATCTGCGTAGTCGTCACTGAAGCGTGCCCCAACAATTCCTGCACGGAGCGCACATCTGCGCCACCTTCCAGCAGATGCGTGGCAAACGAGTGCCGGAGCGTGTGCGGGGAGATCTCTTTGTCTATCCCCGCACGCTCCGCAGCCTGCTTGATTACAGTCCAGGCGCTCTGGCGAGTTAAGGCTCCACCGCGCCTATTCAAGAACAACGCGTGTGACTTCCCGGTGGCGAATACGGGTCTGCCTCGCACGAGGTACGCCTCGATCGCATCTTGTGCATGCCGGCCGAGCGGGACGAGGCGCTGCTTACTTCCCTTGCCAGTCACGGTCAGAATGCCTTCAGTATCTATTGCGGCTGTCGCATCATCGACGCTCAGATCAAGCACCTCAGAAACTCGCGCACCTGTGGCGTATAGCGTTTCCAACAGCGCCTTGTCGCGTAGGCCGAGGGGCTGTTCGGTCGGGCAGGCATCGAGAAGCGTCGCCACCTCCCCAATGCTCAAAGTGTCGGGTAGCTTCTCGCCAGCTGACGGTGGGGAAACTTCGGCAGCGGTATCTGCCGGCAATACGCCTTCTTCTACGCCAAAGCGGTGCAAGCCTCGGGCGACAGTCAGCGCACGCGCAGCCGAAGATGCCGCGAGGGGGCGTGCGCCGTCCACCCCGCGGCGCAAGTCAGCAACGTACGCCTCTACATCGGTGGCACTGACTGTTGCCAAGTCGCTTTTCCCAGCGGCTGCCAACCATCGTGTGTACCGGTTGACGTCGCGGGTGTAGTTACTCAACGTGTGAGGGGAGACTCCCCGCTCAACAGCGAGATGCTGCAACCAGCGCGCAGCTAGTTCGTCGGCTTTTACCGCCATCTAGATGCGCTTCATATCCGGCACGATGCCACGCTCGGCTCGCCGCTTCGGCAGCGATTGCGGGCGCAACTCGAATGGCTCCGACACATCACGTGACTGCGCTTTACCCTCTGCGACGCGGCAAGCAGCCAAAATGCCGCCCACGGCGATTGAGTTCACAATCTCGCCTCGAAGCACCATTTGTGTGGCCTCGCTCAGTGGCACCCACCGAAAGTCCATGTCGGCTTCTTCGTCCTCGGCGTCCGGGCGTTCCACCTCGCGCAGTTGCTTTGCGACGAATACCCGCACCGCCTCTTCCGCAAATCCCGGAGACGTCACCAAATCCACCAGCACGCCCCACTGCTCAGCCTCGAGACCGGCTTCCTCAACCAGTTCGCGCTTCGCACATACCAACTCGTCTTCTTCGTACATGTCCAGAAGCCCCGCAGGCAGTTCAAGCAGCCGCTTGCCTACGCTGTGCCGGTACTGCTCGACGAGCGCGACGCGCCCGTCGTCGTCAAGTGCAACTACTGCCACTGCGCCGAAATGCTCGACGATCTCACGGTTAGCTGGCTTGCCACCCGGCATGACCACACTGTCGCGGCGCACAGCGATGATTGGGGCGTCGATCAGTACCTCGGAGGACTCGACGGTAAATTCGTGGCTCACTCTGCCACCGCCAGCACTGAAGAAATCCTGCCGGACTCGTAGCTCACGTTGCCTACCGTTGTCACGCCGCGCAGTTCCTTTGGCGCGATGTCTTGACTAGTCAGCACGGTTTTGCCTGCATGGCCAAGTGCTTCCGCAAGGTCCTGCACCAGCTTCGCACCAAAGTCTCCGCCGGCGTCACCGGAGGCGCCATCCACAATCACGACAGCCTCCGCGGGCACGATCTCACCTTTCGTCTCGACGAAACCGGATTGTTGCAGCGTGTCAATTACGATTTTGCGATCCGAAGCCTGTGCTGGCGCTTCCTTCGTCTCAGGGTCGATCAACATAATCGACGCCAACGACTCACCCGCATGGGTGCCCGGTGAACGGTTCTCCACGCTCAACTGCGCACCGGACGGCAACGTCGACGCAATCACCGTGGACAACTCGTCGGCAGAGTTTTGCGACGTAAACTTCTCTGTCAGTTTCAACTCACCAGCATCGGAAGCGCCCGCCGCGTTGAGCAGCCACCGCACGGAATCAACATCGATATCGGCGGCCGTATGCGTACGCACGATAGCGACCGGCACCTCTTTGAGCGCTCCAGAGACGATGGACACCGACTCACTGCCCAGAAGAGCATCGGCAGCATCAAGCCGCTGCTGCGCTTCGCTGCTTTCCTTTGTCGGCTCCTCGGCTCCATCACCATTCGCGTTCCGGTCGATGTCGCTGAGAAACGCACCATTGAACAGATCCGGGCCGCCAGGAATAGCCGGCGCGAGTACCGAGGCCCCCAACACCACGCCGAGAGCTAACCCCCAACACAGACCAGCAGTGACAAGCCCACCCGTCCCTTTTTGCTTTCCCACGGTTTACTCCCCTTCCCCTGCCGGAATCCAGCCGCGCACCGTGTTGGCAACTGTGTCCCAGGTATTGACCAGGTTGTCGGCGAACGTCCCATTTCCGCCAAGCCCAACGACGAGAATGACGGCGGCAGCAGCGACCAGCAGGCCGAGTAACGCCCAGGCCCATGCGACACCGCTGGTGGATTCGACTGCGTAAAGATTCTCAATAACCGTAGAATCAACAACCTTGCGGCCGGCCTTCAAGCGAGCAAGCAACGCAGCCGGATCGGCATTCGCCGGGTCCGTGAGCATCCCGTCCAACTCCACCGGCTCGCCTACGGTGACAATCGTCTCCGCATCATGGAACGCAGCAAGCAAGATCGCGAGGTCTGTCGGCGAATCAGTCGCTGTTGGGAACGTCATCGCACCCACACCCAAGTCTTGGATACGCTCCAAGCCAGGCGCATAACCGTCTGGGTCAGCCGGCAGAATCACCCGTGCTTCAGAACGCAAGTTCTCCGACGCGACATCCGCGGGGTCACCGACAATGAAATCAGCGGCATAACCCATCTCTGCCAGCGTGTTCGCGGCGCTTCCCACACCAATGATGACCGGGGTGTACTCCCGCATAAAGTTGCGGATGCCTGTCAGACGGCGCCGCGTGTCATCTCCTGGAGAGACAACAACGACCTTGCGGTCCGCCATCGCGTCGCCAAGTTCGGGTGCGCCGACACCGTCGATAAGCAACGGCGCTTCCGAGTGGATGAACTCGATGGTGTTGCCGAAATAGGCTTCCATGTTCTCCACGAGACCTTGCTGTGCCTCAGCGAAGGAGTTGTCCACCTGCTCACGTGTGACACGCTGTGCAACACCGACGTCTTTCCTTCCGACGGTGATCGTCCCCTCTGGCGTGACCGTGGCCTTCTTGCCGTCGCGGATCTTCTCGCGAACTGCTGCGTCGGCCACTTCGAAGATCGGAACGTTGGCGTCGAGAAGCAAATGCGGACCGAACGTCGGTAAGGATCCAGTGCTGTACGGCGCAAGATTGATCACCGCAGCAGGACGGCGGGCAATGAGCTGCTCTGCTAAACGACGCTGCATGTCCGGCGCATCCACAATCGCAATATCGCCCTCATGCAGGCGAGCAAGGCCTTTGCCCTGCGGTGTGCAGTCGCGCAGCGTACCGCGCAATTCCTGCGCGGGCGCTTCCCCAGTTCCAACAGTCATAGCGACCATTGTGCAACGTTGACCTGCCAGAACTGTGGAGGCGCGCGGGCTACGTCCGCATTTCCTCCACTTCGCGCTGCGCACGCTTGAACAATTCTGCCGCGTGGGCACGCCCTGTATCCGAATCATCAAGGCCCGCCATCATGCGCGCGAGCTCCTCAATCCGCTGCTCGTCAGTCAGATTGCCCACACCCGACGTCACCGCCTCGTCGCCCACGTCCTTTGACACATGCAGGTGCGTGTTCGCATACGCCGCAACCTGGGGCAAGTGCGTAACGACGATGACCTGATGCCTCAACGCCAACCTCGCCAAACGGCGCCCAATCTCCACCGCAGCACGTCCACCGACACCAGCGTCCACCTCATCAAAGACCAGCGTGCCGCCCGCCGACGACTCCGAAAGGATCACCTCAAGTGCCAGCATGACGCGTGAGAGCTCACCACCAGATGCGCTCGTGGCCAACGGCTTTGGCTCCAACGCGCTGTTCGGTGCGAGCGTGATCTCCACAGCGTCCGCACCATCGCGGCCAAACTTGGCCTCCGCCAGCTCGACGCGCAGCTGCGCCTTCGGCATGGCAAGCCCGTGAAGCTCTTCCGTCACCGCCTCCCCGAGGTTTTTGGCAGCCTTGTTGCGTGCCTTGGTCAACGCTGCCGCTCGCTTTTTTAGTTCGGCTTCAAGATCAGCAACGCGGCGCTTCAGCTCGTCGATAGCTTCTTCTGACGTATCAATCTTGCTCAGCCGTTTCCCGGCCTTCTCTCGCCACGCCAACACACCCGCGATGTCCGGAGCATATTTTCGTGTGAGCCCCTTGAGTTCCTGTTGGCGCTGCAGAAGGCGCTCTAGCTCATCCGGGTCGGTCGGAAGATCTGCGGTGAAACTACCGAGTTCCGCAGACACATCCGCAAGCACACCGGCGACCTCCCCGAGGCGCACACCAAGCTCCCGTAACTCCTCGTCACTAGCTCCTACCAACGCCGCCTGCGCCCTGCCAACAAGGTCTGATGCAGCTTCTTCCGCCTCTGCGCTGTAGCCGCCGACGGCTTCAGCACCATCAATTGCCACCAGCGCGGTCTGGGCGGCCTCACGCAGCGCATCAACATCCTGAAGACGGTTAATGGTTGCAACGAGATCGGCATCTTCGCCGTCTACGGGTGCAACTGCGTCGATTTCCTCAATTGCAAACCGCAGCCGGTCCATCTCCTGTGCCAACTCAAGGCGTTTCTCTGTGCGGTCCTTCAGATCTTTCGATGCCTCGCGCCACTGGACATAAACATCGCGATAGGCCGACAGCTTCGGCGCGATCGCCGGATCGTAACGGTCCAGCGCCGCCAACTGCTGCTCCGGCGCAAGAAGCCTCAACTGGTCGTTCTGACCATGGATCGTGAGCAAATGACCAGCAAGATCGCCCAATGTGGCAGCCGGAACCTTCCGTCCGCCCAAGTGAGCGCTCGATCGCCCCGTCGCTTTCACAGCACGTGAGACGACGTATTCGCCGTTTTCATCAGGCCCTGCACCAGCGCCCTCTGCAATCGCATGCACGGCGGACAATGTCGATTCCGGCAGATCTGCGATGCTGAGCGCGCCTTCCACCACAGCTTCCTGCGCCCCGGTTCGCACTCGGGAGGCATCAGCGCGGCCTCCTGTCAGCAGCCGCAAGCCGGTGACAACCATGGTCTTACCTGCACCGGTTTCACCGGTGAGCACCGTCAACCCAGGAGCAAGCTCCGCTGAGGCATGACGGATCACGCCCAGGTTCGAAATCGCGATCTCTGCGAGCACTCTGCCTCCCTACGCATCAACGCCGCGTACACCACGACCCGTCCGCGGGCCGCGCCAGCCGGACACCGGCAGCCGGAACTTATCCACCAGCCTGTCGGTGAACGGTTTGTCGTCCAAGCGTACCCACCGCACCGGACGCGACCCCCTACTTACTTCAACCCTCGAACCAGGAGGCACCGGGATGCGACGGAACCCATCCATTACCGCCATGGCACTCGACGTCGTGTGTTCTGACTCCACAGCAACCGTCGAGCGCGGCGAGACAACAAGTGGCTTTGCAAATAACGCATGTGCGTTATTCGGCACCACCAGCAACGCATCGAGTTCTGGCCACATCACCGGACCGCCAGCAGAAAACGCATAGGCTGTGGATCCGGTCGGCGTGGCCACCAGTACGCCATCGCAGCCAAACGACGACACAGGCCGAAAATCAACCTCCAACGTGGCATCAAGCACCCGGGTACGGTCCAGATTCTCCACGCTGCATTCATTCAGCGCCCAATCCGTCCCGACGACCTGTCCTTCTTGGTCGATGACTGCCACGTCGATGGTCATTCTGTCGACAACGCGGTACGTCTTATCGACGACCTGCCTCACCGACTCCTCAAGACTCTCCGCGTCACCTTCTGCGAGGAACCCGACATGTCCGAGGTTGACTCCCAACACCGGAATATCCTGCGCCCGGGCATGCTCTGCTGCGCGCAGAAATGTTCCATCTCCGCCGAGCACCAGCACCAGCTCGCAGCCAAGCGCCGCATTGTCGTCAGCAGCGGCACGTGTCAGCCCACTGAGCACCGGATGCGTCTCAATCGCATCCATCTGTTCCTGTTCAAGCAACCGCACCGTAATGCCGGCTTCCTGGAGCATCTCCGCAGCCCTCGCCGCGGACGCGATATTCGACTCGCGGAACAAGTGCGGAACCAACAAGATCTCACGCTCAGCCGTCATTGCGGCCCCTCCTTCACGGCCTTTTGGACTGCGGCGGCGAGGGAATCGTCGTCAAGCATTGCCTCGCCTCCATCCTTTACAAGCCACAGGAAGTACTCCACGTTACCGCTCGGCCCTGGCAGAGGCGACGCAGCCACCCCACGCACGCTGAGCCCCAGCCCCTGTGCGAACTGGGCGACATCCACAGTGACTTCTTCGCGCAACTCCTGTGAACGGACAACGCCACCAGAGCCTAAACGGTCCTTGCCAACCTCAAATTGAGGCTTGACCATCGGCAACAAGTCAGCGCCATCCTCAAGACATTCCATCAGTGCCGGCAACACCAGCTTCAACGAGATGAAAGACAGGTCGCCGACCATCAGGTCCGCGAGTCCACCCATCATGTCCGGCGTCAGGTTTCGGATATTCGTCCGATCGAGCACCCGCACCCGCGGATCGTTCTGCAAGCGCCACACGAGCTGACCGTAGCCAACGTCCACGGCAACAACCTCACGTGCGCCGTTTCTGAGCAACACGTCTGTAAACCCACCTGTCGACGCGCCAGCATCCAGCGCCCTACGTCCCTCAACGCTTAGGCCCCGCGCACCGAAAGCCTCCAGTGCGCCAAGTAACTTGTGCGCGCCACGCGACGCCCAGTCATCAATGTCCTCGACATTGACGCGTATCGACGCCTCTGGCTCTACCACCGTCGCCGGCTTCGACGCCACAAACCCACCGACCTCGACACGGCCCTCCTTGATCCACGTTTGAGCCTGCTCGCGCGAACGTGCAATCTTGCGGCGCACAAGCTCTGCATCCAAACGCCTCCGTTTGGGCGGCATTAGCTGTTCCTTTCTTGCAACGCATGCCCCAGTACCGCATGCGCGCGCGTCAGTGCGTCAACCTCATCGGCAAGCGATTCAGTATCTTCCGCGAGAATCGCTTCAAACTGTGACGTGACCTCCTCAGGCGTCGTATGCGGCGCCCGCGGATCCCTGGGCATGGGTGGCTTCATGTCACCACCACTGAGCTGTAGCAGCTTCAGCAGCCTCTGAGTTGGGCCGCACAAACTCCGGTGGAGTCTCCATATGCCACGCGACCTCCAAAACCGTGCGCAAGGCCTGAATCGGTGTCGCACCATCCTTGCCGTAGCTCAAAATGATGTCGTTACCGTCGATTCGCGCAGCGAAACCGCCCTGCGGTCCCGGGAGCAAAACCTCTGGGTTCTCGTTGAGTCCGCGCATATCCTCCGCAATAAACGTCGGTCGCTGCTCCTTGGGCGCCTCCATAAGCGCCAACGGGCCAGAAACACCGGTAAGCACGTGCAGCGACGGAATCCCCGCCGCAACGCCACCTGCAATATCAGTATCTAGCCTGTCTCCCACGGCAAGCGGACGCTTCGCATTCATGCGTTCAGCGGCCTGAATGAACATCGCCGGCCCCGGCTTGCCCGCGCTTTCCGGAGTCACACCTGTCGCCGATGTCACCGCAGCAACCATCGAACCATTGCCGATCATCAACCCACGTTCCATTGGCAAAGACGTATCCAGGTTTGACGCAAGATAGATTGCGCCCCGCTGAATTGCCAACGCAGCTTCCGACAACTGCACCCAACCGGTCCCCGGGTTGTGGCCGTGCAGCACCGCCTTCGGATTCGCATCTGCACTATCGACGACGACGTAACCCGCATCGTCGACAAGCTGCTTAAACGACGGCGCGCCAACCACAAGAACAGGATCTCCGGGGACGAGGTGCGCCTCAGCCATCGACAACGCAGCCTGTGCTGAAGTGATCACGTCTTCGGTCTTCGTATCGAGGCCAATCTTGCCCAGCATCGCAGCCACATCCGCTGCGCTACGCGACGCATTGTTCGTCACATACATAGCCGGAATCCCCGACGCCGTAATGGCCTCTACAGCGTTTGGAATCGCCACTCCGCCATTCCACACAGTGCCGTCGAGGTCAAGCAGGAGAGCGTCGTAGTTATCCTTCAGCGCCATTGTCTAGTCCAATTCTGCGGCGCGCTCCGCCGCATCCGTGAAACCATCCGTATCAATCTTCGCAGCGTGTTCAAACCACGTCTTGGCCTCACCACGCTGGCCAGTCGCAAGAAGGGCATCAGCATATGCGTAGGAAAGACGCACTTGCTCAAATCCCTGCGAATCCAAAGAAGGATTCATGCGCTGCAGCGTCGCAAGTGCAGAATCGTGCTGACCGAGATCATGGCGTGCGCCGGCAAGCACAATCGCCAATTCGATCTTCCCCGCTTCGTCCAATTCATTAGCTTCAGGGCTACGACCAAGTTCAAGCGCCTTCTGAGGTCGGCCCAAGCCACGCTCCGCATCAGCCATCACAGCTAGCAGCCCCGGGCCACCAGACATCCGCCGCGCCGCACGAAGTTCTGAAAGCGCTTCCTTCCACTCACCAGCGCGATATGCAACTACGCCAGCAGTCTCACGGACAACGCCGACACGACCAGCACGGTTCTTCGCGGCGCGGGCGTGCTCAAGTGCGAGCTTCGGATCGTCTTCCAGGAGATCAGTAGCCATCAGCATGTGCTGTGCAACGCGTTCCGCATTGTCCTTGGAAAGCACCTTGAGGTCCTGCAGCACAGACGGGTCAAGGTCGTTAATATCCAGGCCCGACGGCAAGTCAGGTTCGCGCTCCTTCTGCGCCATCCGTTCCTCGCGGTATCCCTCACGATATGGGTTCGAGCGATCGTGGCGGACACGGTTGTCCTGCCCGCCGTGGCCCGGGTGGCCGCCCTTACCGTGGGGCTTGCCACGGCCGCGGCCACCACCGTGACCGCCGCGTTTATTGTCGCCGCGTGCTCCACCGTAGCGATCCTCGCGACGTCCGCGCTCTCCGTCGCCAAATTCACGACGACCACGAGACTGCCCGCGGTTATTCCTACCGCGACGGTCTCCGCCACCACCATAAGAACGTTGACGTCCCTGGTTATCTCCGTTGCCGGCCTCTGCCATGGAATCCCTCCAATTCGTATCCAAGCCATTATAGGGATGCTCAACACAGTTATGCTGATCCCCCTCAGCCGAGCGGACTTGGCGAGCATTCGACTCCGTAATGGGCTATCAAGGATTCATTCTCCGCATTGCGGTTACGTCCCTCTCCTAGCTGTGCTGTATGCAAAACCCGACGTCATATCTTTCGCTGACTTGGGCAGAGTGTAAAACGCCGCGGCCGTGAAGCTTCATTTTGCATTTACGACTGTGTGCTGGTGGCTTTAGTCGAGTCTTCGGTGGCGTGAAGTCGCTTCGCTCTGCATTGCGGACAAGTGGGTAGACACCAACTATTTCCTTGTATCGGCTGGGCTACTTTTCCAAGAGCGCTGACAAGAGCGCCGCCGCTGGCATCGACTCCGTGCTCCGCATTGCGGACTAATGGGTGTACGCCAACTATGCAGTGGCATAGTCAGGCACGCAATGTTTCTGACTCTGTATTGCGGTCTGGTGGGTGTGCACCAATGTTGCTGTTGTCGGCGACAACAATCGTGTGGGT
>NZ_KV801077.1:0-391 GCF_001810365.1 Corynebacterium sp. HMSC055D05 | reverse complement strand
TTGCTGTTGTCGGCGACAACAATCGTGTGGGTATACGTGAAAACACCCAAAGTGCAACGTGGGTGTTGTACTTTGGGTGTTTGTGTGTGAAGTTGTTGGGTCGGCGGTAACCTACTCTCCCACTCCCTCCCGGGAGCAGTACCATCGGCGCGGGCGGGCTTAGCTTCCGGGTTCGGAATGGGACCGGGCGTTTCCCCGCCGCTATCAACCACCGACACATCTATAGGGGTTCATAGAGTGTCCATGTGTTGTGGACTGTATTGAGATGTCATTGTGACAATGTGGGTGTGTTGTGTCAGTGACTGCATAGTGGACGCGAACAGTGTTTCGTTTTGTGTGTGGTTTGTTGAAACCGGTTGTTGGTTTGTTTGGTGTATTAGTACCGGTCGCC
>NZ_KV801076.1:0-419 GCF_001810365.1 Corynebacterium sp. HMSC055D05 | reverse complement strand
TAGGTTAAGTGCAGGGTGCGTTTGCCGTTTCGCGACGGGCCGAACTTCGCCGCATCCACCGCCGGTGTCTTATCCGCCGGCACCAACGTACGGGCTGCAGCCTCAATCGCCCGGTAGCCACCTTCGACCTCAAGTAAGGCAAGGCGCAGCGCCCACCGCTGGGACGCATCTTTCACCGAGGCGATGCGCCGCTCGATCAGTGCTAACTCGTCGAGGGAGAACGCCCGAGCACGCGTAGCTGCCACCGCCTGTTTACGCGTGAATTTGGTGCGCCCGAAGTACACGTCGCGCAGCCGCGACCAGGCTCGCGCACGATCGGGTGCAAAGCCCGAGGCGAGTGCAACATCAAGGTCGAAGTCAGCCAGCGTCTCTAACGCTGCGGCCGACATCGCCTGCACTAACACCTCGAACGAATTCAT
>NZ_KV801075.1:0-252 GCF_001810365.1 Corynebacterium sp. HMSC055D05 | reverse complement strand
TTGAGGTCGACGAGCCGCTGCTCGAGGTCTCCACCGACAAGGTTGACACTGAGATCCCGTCGCCGGTCGCTGGCACGCTGATCGAGGTTCTGGCTGAAGAGGACGACACCGTTGAGGTCGGCGATGTCATCGCCCGCATCGGTGACGCTGACGCGGCTGCTTCCTCCGACGACTCCAACGAAGACGAGGCCGAGGCTGAAGAGGCACCGGCTAAGGAAGAGGAGCCGAAGGAAGAGAAGAAGGCTGCTCCGA
>NZ_KV801074.1:0-5635 GCF_001810365.1 Corynebacterium sp. HMSC055D05 | reverse complement strand
AGGTGAAGAAGGACCAGGACACCAAGCTGGAGAACATCAACCCGACCCCGAAGCCGACGACCAGCAAGCCGACGCCGACTCCGACGACTGAGAAGCCGACGCCAACTTCGACAACTGAGAAGCCGACGACCACGAAGGTGACCGTGACCACGTCGAAGCCGACGCCGACCTCGACGACTGAAAAGCCGACGACCACGATGGTGACCACGTCCAAGCCGACGCCAACTTCGACAACTGAAAAGCCGATGACCACGAAGGTGACCACGTCGAAGCCGACGCCGACCTCGACGACTGAAAAGCCGACGCCGACCACGACCACTCCGGCCGAGACCAAGCCTTCCATTACCGGCACAGTCAAGGACAAGGACGGCAAGCCGCTGCCGCAGGACGGCGAGGGTAAGCCGAATGTCACGGTTTACGGACCTGATGGCGAGAAGGTTGCTGAGAACGTAGAGATCACGGATCCAGAGGGCAACTTCGAGATCCATGGTCCGGACGACAAGCCGCTGCCTGACGGTAAGTACATCGTCGAGGTAGAGACCCCTGAGGGCATGAACAACCCACGTCCGAAGATCGTTGAGGTCAAGGACGGCGAGTCTGATCCGATCGAGTTCGAGGTCGACAAGTCGGAACGTGGCCGCAAGGACAAGTCTGACCGCATCGGTGAAAACACCGTCGGTGGTTGGTTGATCGATGAGCACGGTAACCCGATCCAGGGTGCAAAGATCAAGTTCATCAAGAAGGATGTCGCTGATCCGAACACCATCTCGGTCGATCCCCGCACTGAGGAGACCAAGGGACCGGAGTACTTCGACTACGAGATTCCGCTCAGCGTTGATGGAGACGGCTTCTTCGTCACCCCGGAGATCGATTTCCAGTACTTCCCTGAAGGCGTCGTCGATTTCGACATGGAAATTGAGCTGCCGGAGGGCTGGCCGGACACCGACATCAACGGCAAGCCGCTGAACCGTAAGGTCACGGTGAAGCAGGGCGAGCGTACCGACATGGGCGAGATCCGTGTCAAGGCTCCGATCGATCAGTCCATTGAGGGCAATGTCAACGACGGCAACGGCAATGCTGTTCCGGGTACCAAGGTCGTAGTGACCGACCCGAACGGCGACTCCAAGATCATCGACGTTGATGAGAAGGGCAACTTCAAGATCGAAGATGTCACGCCTGGCGTCAACGAGATCGAGATCCTGACTCCGGGTAGCGACCGCGAGATCGACAAGATCAAGGTTCCGGTCCGCCCTGGTGATGACGTGAAGCTGCCGGAAATCCAGCTGACCAAGAATGCTTCCCTGAAACTGGAGAAGCAGGTCTGGGGCCGCGACGCCGATAACCTGGGCCAGGTTAAGGACAAGGACGGCAATCTTGTCGACGATGTCATGACCACCCTTCCCGGCGAAGATCTCTACTACGAGCTCTTCATCACCAACACCGGTGATACGCCGATTAAGAACATCGATATCGATGATCCGGAACTTCAGTCGCGCAACATCGAATTGAAGATGCCGGAAGGCTGGACTGCGGAGCTCGCCCCGGGTGAAACCGAGGTGATTAAGGCCAAGATGAAGGCTCCGGAGGACGCGTTCGACTTCAACAACGTCGCTACCGCCTTCGGTGAAACCTCTACTGGTGAAAAGGTAGGTTCCGCACCGGATTCGGCGTACACCAAGTTCATCAAGGCAGAGGTGCACAAGAAGGTCAACGCCCGCTTTGCTACCAACCCGGACAAGCCTGTTCGTATGGGCGTCGGCAACGCGTTGAAGTTCACCTACGAAATCCAGAACACCGGTTCTGCACCGATGGTGAACGTGGAGCTGAAGGACGCGATCTTTGAGGGCGATGCCAAGGACAAGGATGGCAACGACGTTCCAGCTGATCAGCTGAAGAAGGTCAAGGATCTTGAGATTAAGAAGCCTGAGGGCTTCAATGGCACGTTGCTGCCAGGTCAGCGTGTGATCTTCACTGCTGAGATCCCGGAAGGTCTGGCTAACAATGTCCGTCACCACAACCAAGCACAAGCAACGGGTGAACTCCCGACGCGTCCGGCTCGTGGCCGCGGCCTCGCGGGTGAACCGGACTACGGCGATGACCCGTCATCCACGCTGATCATCTCCCCGCGCGAGAACCTCAAGGGCAACGCTCACATCATCGTTGACCAGGGTGCTCCGCTGGCTGACAACCTGCGCCTGATCGCATGGGTTGATGAGAACCAGAACCGCACGCAGGACGAGAACGAAGGCCTCACAGGGCTGAAGGTCAAGCTGGTTCCGACCGATGGTGGTCCGTCCATCGCGGGCGAGACCAACGAAGACGGCAACGTCTACTTCGAGTCTGCACCGTGGGGTGAGTACACCTTCGAGATCGACAACCCGGGCAACCTGCGTCTGATTGATCCGCGTGATCCGGAGAAGAACTCGTCCCGTGCGGGCTCGACCCTGGAGTCGAAGCCGTTCAAGGTTCGCGGCAAGTTCTCCGAGCCGTTCGAACTGCGTCCGGCTGCGGATGATCCGTCCCAGAAGGAAATCGTGATCGGTCTGCAGTTTGAGAAGGGCAACGGCGACATCGCTGCAGGTGGCGGTATCGGCAGGGACAACGAAATTGTTGGCGAGGACGGCAGCTCCCTGGGCAAGTGCCTGGCCACCGCATCCTCGGTATCCAACCCGGTTGCGTGGCTGGTGCCGATCGGCCTTCTCGGTGCAGTCGCCGGTGGTATCGGTGTGATGTTCGAAGACGAGCTCAACGCCGCGGCCGCACAGGCCAACGAGGCAGTGCGCAGCGTGATGCCGAACGTGAACATTGAAGTCCCGTCTGTGTTCAACCAGTTCCAGGCGCAGATCGACCAGGTCAACCGCCAGCTGTCCCAGATCAATCCGGCCGCCCCGGCTGCGGTTGCCGGTGTTGGCCTCCTGGCTGTGGCTGGTCTGATCATGGGTCTGTACTACGCCAGCTGCCAGTTCGGCTGGAACGTAGAGACCGAGGGCAGCAGCTCCACCAACAAGGCCGAGGCAACGGAGACCGCCAAGCCTGAGGAGCCTGCGGAACCGGCTGAAGCCTAAAAAGCCGACCCGCCTACGAAACCGATGCAAATTGCTCGGCGAGTAGGCGGGTTTCGCTTTTGTTCGGGATGTATTGTGAAGTCCAAGGTTGGCGTATACATTCATATGTGGTTTTTGGGGGCGCTCGTGCGCGCTTTTTCTATTCTCGAGAGGTAATAATGGCAGCAACATCCAAGGCAAAACGTGCCGTCGGGCTTTCGCTCGCGGCAGCAGTCGCAGGCTCGATCGCACTCGTGCCGGTCGCAAACGCGCAGGAGAGCGCTACTGCGAAGGAGACTGCGCCTGTGACGTCGTCTGCTGCGGTGGACCCGGTGTCGTCGACAAGCAATGCGAGCAGCGTATCGACGACCCCAGCAACCACCCCGGCCACCGCCAACACCCCAGTGGCGGATTCGGCCGCGCCGGTGACGCAGACCCCAGCCAAGGATTCGAACCTTTCGGACGCTGCAAAGGCATTTGCTGCCTTGTTCTTGGATACGCCGGGTAACGGCACCGGTACCTCTGGCGCGCAGTACAACTCCAAGGGCCGCACCTACACCGCTCTTGCGCGCCACCCTGAAAACAAGCTGCTGTACGCCATCTCCCAGGACGAGGAGGGCAAGGACGCCGGCCACCTGCTGCGCATTAACGCCAACGATGGTGGTCTGATGGATCTGGGCAAGATCGACCTCAAGGGTGACGACGCCACCAAGATCGACACCGCTGCCTTCACCGCTGGCGGCACGCTTGTGCTGTTCGGCGAGGACAAGGTGTACACCCTGGATCTTTCCGACGATAAGTCGGGCGCCAAGAACACCCCGCTCGCGTTCACCACTAAGCCGCTGAAGATCGACGGCGTGAAGGAAGCCGGCAAGCCCGCCGCATGGGCTGCCGACGGTGAGAAGAACGAGACCTCGCTTGTCGCCCTGTCCACCAACGACAAGGGCGAGGCTTACCTGTGGCACCTCGACGTCGACGAGAAGGCTCCAGCCGCGACCCACGCCGCTGTGACAGTGCCGGAAAAGGCAACCCTGCCGAAGGTAAAGGCACTGAACTACGCCTACAAGAACGAAGACGGCGAGTTCGTCTTTGCCGACGACGACGCGACCGCTATCCACGTGAAGGACAACGCGGTTTCTAACGTCGTCGCCAAGGGCGATGAAGCTGACAACTTCGCCGGTGTCGCTGGCCTCAAGCTGCCTGGCCTTGACAACCCGGAGACTGGCGCTGCAACCCCGACCGCAACCCCGGGCAGCGAGACCCCGACCAACCCGGCCACGACAACGACCACGCCTGCAACCGAGACCCCGACCAACTCGGCCACGACCCCAACCGCGCCTGCGGCTGAGGACGACTGGGTCATGGAGGTCCTCGTCCGCACCGATGACAACAAGGCTGTTGAAGGCGCTGAGTTCAAGAGCGCTGATGGCCGCGTTGCCGGTAGGACTGGTGCCGACGGACGCGCAAACGTCGTGTTCGATCTGAATAAGGACGCTAAGGATCGCAAGCTGATCAAGCTCACCTTGATCGAACCACCGCACGGCTACAAGAATGCGGAAATCCAGGTCCAGCGCAACGCGAAGACCGCAGAGATCGTTCTCGCCCGTGATCCGAAGGTGACCACGCTGAACCGTCCGCAGCAGATTTTGAAGGCGATTGATGAGTTCAAGCCGATTGCCACCAAGGTTCTCGGCCCAGCAGCCGCAATGGCCGGCGCCGCGGGTCTCGCAGGTGCCGGTGGCGGTGCGAAGACCACGAAGTCCTCGGCGACGCCACTGCCGCTGAAGACCACCCCGAGCCGCTCCACGGGCCGCACCACGTCCGTGAAGAACGCAAGCAACAACTCCAACCGCGTTGCTGCGAAGGGTTCGACTTCCACGAAGAAGACCACCACCTCCTCCAGCAAGGAGCGCGACGGTGATCTTGCGGATACCGGTACGCCGATGCGCGCCGTGATCTCCCTCGGCGTCCTGCTGATGCTGGTGGGTGGCGCCTACCTGGCGCTCGGCCGTCGCCGCGAGACCAACGAGAACTAAAAACCAGGCATAGAAACGCCCGCCGGATTCGACACCAGCGGGCGTTTCCGCGTCTGTGGGCTGATCGTCTAGCTGGGCTTGTGATGCTGCTAGACGGTCTCGTTTTGGCCTCTGTGTTTGCCCTGGTGGTGTTGGGGTTGTTTGTCGTTATGGGGCTGATCGTCTAGCTGGTGTTTCGGGGTGCTAGACGATGAGCGTTGGGGTGGTGTTCTCCTGGTCTGCTAGTGGTGTTCGGGATTGTGCTAGCAGATCGAAAGATGCCGGTGGTGTTTGTCCAGGTCGTGTTGGGCATGGTGTTTATTAGTGGGCTCATCGGCTAGTTGGGCGCGAAACGTACTAGCAGAACAGGGCTCATAGGCCGTGTTTTTCGTGTCTTAAGGGCTGTTGCTGCGTGTGCGCTCCTAAAACGGGGGTAATTTGCGGGGGTAAGCAGGTGGTGCAGATTGCTGAACAATCCGCACGTCACACCCATTTCGAGCCGTTTTCGCAGTCGTTGAACAATCTTTCCGACCATTTCTGGACTGTTTTGAAGTGCTGTTCCGGCATTTCCCCAGG
>NZ_KV801073.1:265091-333668 GCF_001810365.1 Corynebacterium sp. HMSC055D05 | reverse complement strand
GTTTCACCGTCCACCGGAATCATGACACCCCAAGTTTCCTTTAGTGCGAGAGCGGGAGAATCGTTTTTTGATTCCTGATGAGGCTTTACTCGCTCCTTCGATCAAGCGAAATCTCGAAACGACTCTGTTGACAGCCAAAGCGTCTCAAAATGTGTACAGCAATCATCGCAGTCGTTTTCTTGAGACGAGACTCTCGACGGTTCTAGAGCGGTTTCTGCCGCACGCGAGATTACTGAAAAACGTTAAGTTTCGATCCTTGGATAACGGAAGGGGAGAAGCCGACGTTGTTTTGTTGTTTGGAGACGTCGCCGTTATCTTCGAAGCAAAAGCAGGTACTATTTTTAAACCTGGTGAAACTGTCACAGTATCTAAGTTTCGAAATCGGTTGCATCAGAATATTTCGCAGGCGTCAAAGCAGGTTGAGAAGATGCGCCATGTTATTGAGAAAAATAGGTGCATTCCACTGGAACGTGGACAGCCGATTGATCTATCCGAAGTACGGGAGATTCATACAGTCATTGTGACCTTAGATGACCTACTGGATCTATCAGCGCAGCCGTTGGATCTGATCGACGCGAAAATCGTAGAAAAAGAAGACCAGCTGCCCTGGGTGGTATCGCTCGGCGATCTGCAGCTACTCCTAGCTCTCATTGAAGAACCATCTGAACTTCTTGCCTACCTGAGGCGTCGTCGAGATCCGATGATCGCGAAGAAGTATCGGACTACAGACGAAATCGACCTTTTCCAAGTTTTTAGGAAGACAGGGTTGTGGGCGGAAGATGACGCTGATGCGGACATCCCCGCGCTGGTGATGTCCATGACATCCGATGTCGACGCCTGGTTCCATGGGGACACTGAATCGAAGCCAGAAATGAAAGAGACCCCTCTTCTTCGGTACGTCCGACAAAGTCGTTCAAAGCAGTTGCCTCACTGGTTTGAATTCGGAGCCGCGCTGATGTCGATCGGCGAGAACTCACAGCAAGAAATTCTCTGCGGGATCAACCAGATAGTGAGAAAGACTCGAGCCGATTCAATCTCGCACAAGCTCACCTTATTCTTTGAAGATCGTTCGCCTACTCAACCGGGTTGCCTTTTGGTCTTCAAGACGAAAGGCCGCGTAGAGTTCACCGAGGACAAAACACGATTTGCTCGTTACTTAAAGGCGAAGAAAACACAATATGAAACGGATAGAGCATTCGCATGTGTACTGGACGGAAAAGGCGCTTTGATTGATTTAATCTACGAGGCAGGCGAATACTCGGTTTCAGACTTCGCTGCTGAGGAATGGGCTTCTTTGATCCCATTGCAGCGTGATTGAACTGTGCCGCAGGCGATTTCCGAATCGTGATAGCTCTGTTGCGACCGCGTATCTAGTGACACCGTGGTGACTATCCGGCAACACTTGTGTGCGCATCGAGTAACAGCCCGACGGTGGTCGGTCCGCGTGGCGCGTTGAGCATCTGGTTTCCGAAGCTTCAAACTTGTTGGTTCCATTGTGACCTTCACGATGGATAACGCGTAACCTATTTTCCGCACTGAAACGGCAGGAAGTCCGACAATCCGCACCGTCCAGCATCAAAATGAATTGCACGCGCGGCTCTTCAACAAGGCGGCGTGTCACATTTACGACTACTTTGATGAAGCAGTGGAACGGCGGCGGGTAGCAGTGGGGTAGGCGTCGAGGTCTTCTCGGCTAACTCGGTACGCCACTTCGAAGTGGTGGAGCGGAGGGGCCTTCTACAAGGGCCTACCGCCTCGTTGCCCCAACCGCTAGGCCGAAATCGGTGAGTTCTTCCAGCTTGTGAAGGTGCGTCGCAGTGGAGGCTCGCGCTTACATGGTTCATCTCCCGAGCCTCTGTGGCGCGGCAATGCTAACGTGGGGTCATGAGGAACCCGTGGAAAGATCTAGCTATCAACGGTGATGGCGAGTACGTGGCGGATTGCGATAAGGGTTGTCTTGGTTCGTTTGATGAAATTGCAGACGATAAGAGGAAGCTTCAGCTAAAAGTTCTACCCGAGCCATTCATTGGAGATCCTGCCACCGCCTCTTTTGTAGCGCTGCAGCTGAATCCTGGCGGCGCACCTTCGGACGATTATGAAAAGGGAATCTCTAGCGACTACAGGGCTTTCAAACCAAAGCACGAAGATATTCTCGCCAATCTTTCCGGCGAGAGAAGGGAAATGTATTGGGCTGAACCCACCCCGAACCTTGGGGAAGGTGAAGTGGAGCTTTACAGTTCCCCCCACACATGGTACTTCGGTGCTGAAATCGAAACGGAATCTGGGTGGGAGCCCGACTTTAAAGATCGTTCCCGTTTTCAACTGCTACTGCTTGCACTGAGCTCACCACGGGCTCGGGGAGAGCTGAGGAAACTCAAAGATCCGTCGATCGACAACTTTCATAAAGTTGTTCTGGCTGCCGAAGGTGAGAATTTTCCTTCGAGTCTTGACCGGGCCTACGGAATTCTAAGAAAAAAGTTTGCTGTGCTTGAATATTTTCCCTACCATTCCGACAAGGCGGATACCGGAAAGATCGAAAATTCAAACCTGCCTAGCCAAGAGTACACAAAGTACCTTCTTGAACAGGCACTCGCCAGTGGCGCCAGCATTTTCGTGACGAGGTCGGTCACCGCATGGAGAAGTCTCACTCCTAAGTTGTTCGAACACGGTGATCGGTTGATCATTGCATCTAATAAACAGTCTCCAACCTTTACGCCCGGCAACGTTTGTAGGTGGGATAGTACTGCGGGTAGTCAGGGGGCCAAGGATCCGAACCTATTCTGGAAGGTCGTGGAAAAGCTTGATCCGCAGGAATGAGGCCTAAGAGAGCATCGGCCAGGAAATAGCAGCGTGATCCTTTCGTGGTGTTCGAGAGGCTTCCAAGCGGTGCTTCCTAAGCGGCCCTCATGTCCACGTGTTTCGAACAAAGTCGGGTGATCGATCGCAATAAGGGATCTGAGGAGGCGAGCGCGAGTCCTGGGGGGCACCTCGAGCGTAAGAAGAAGAGGAAACGACATCAACCTAAGGATGCTGATGCTCCCGGCGGTGCTAAGAGAGCTGAAGGAGCAGGTGACGCGCCTCCGCTGGCAAATGAGCACCAGCTGGTGCTGGGAAGTGCCAGCAAGGGTATTGCGGGCACTGTCCAGGGTTTTCGCAATGTGCTTTTGGCGTACTCATTCGTTCAGAATGGGTGGCACTGTCTGCGCGCCAGTGCTTCTTCGATTCAGATCGTACCCACAACCCGTGTTCTGCTAAGTTCGATTCATCTGCGCTGCTGAGAACAGCTGGCGCAGTTGCTCCAGCTCAAGCGGTCTGAGGACCTGCAACCCGGCGATCATGTCTAGGTGGTGCCGATTCGGGGTAGTTGGTACTGAGAGTCTGTGTCGTTGTTACCGGTGTTCCGCGTACCCCGGTAGTGCAGGGGTTTGTCTACGCTCATTCATGATTGTTTTTAACGACACCGTAGTTCGATGGTGCCACGTCAAAATCAACGCAAACGGATCCGGTCCCAGTCGCGAATTTCAAGCAGATCATTGCAATGTGTCTCGCTAGTGTTTGTGAGTATTTGCTGAGGAGCGAATACGTTTAGGATTCGCCGAATCAGATTAGGGACTTTTCATGAGCAAAGCCAGCGTTCCAATCGGCCCAGAAGAATTAAACAAACAAGCTAGGGCGAGAGGATCTCCCCGACCTTCCCCGGTGTCGATTCGGGGTAGTTGGTACCGCGAGTCCGCGTAGTTGGTACCGGTGTTCCACGTACCCGGTACTGCAAGGGGTTTTCTTTCATAGTTGATGTTGGCGACACCACAATCCGGTGGTGTCGCGTCAACATCTACTTGGAAGGAGCCGATCCTTGTGGCCAACTTCAAACAGATCATCGCGATGTGCCTTGACGGTGCAAGCTACGCGCAGATCACACACGCATTGGGATGTTCACGACGAGAAGTATCCCGCGCAAAGAAAGTCATCGCTGATGAGGCACTAACGCCAGAGCGTTTCCGCCAACTCCCACCGGGATGGTTCGATGATCGATTCAGCGACGGCCGGAGTAAGCGGACGATGTCCTACGACCAGCCTGATTTTCAAGCCCTTGCACGCAAGCTCCAAAGCAAAAAGCACGTGACCAGGCACAAGCTGTGGATGGACTACTTGTCGCAGCCGTGTCCGACGGACAAGACAAAGTACCAGTACTCCCAGTTTTGCAGTGGGCTCAATGAATTTCTCCGTGCTCATGATCTTGTCGAAGTCGTCACCCATGAGCCGGGGCAAGAGCTTTACGTCGACTGGGCTGGCGACAAAGTGCCGGTGGTGGATCAGGCCAGTGGTGATACCGCATTCAAGGCGTCGCTGTTTGTCGCGGTATGCCCGTACTCAGGGCTGATGTACGTCACTGCTGCTGCAAATGAGAAGATGCCGGCTTGGATTGCATGCCACGTCAAAGCGTTGAACTATCTTGGCAAATTACCGGCGGTCATCGTGCCGGATAATGCCTCTACGGCGACCTACCGGCCGAGGAAGCATTCAGGCTACCGGATGGTCACTGACCGCTACGCAGCGTTTGCCGACTACTACGGGGTCACGATTGTGCCGACAAGACCTGGCAGGCCACGCGACAAAGCGGCAGTAGAACGTGCTGTGAAAATCGCCTACACCAAAATACTCGGGTATTTCAGCGACGAGGTCTTCTACAATCTCGATGAACTCAATAAGGCAATCGCTGACCGGCTTGCCGATATCAACAGCGCAATGACACGGGCTGATGGCACAACACGGCGCATGCGCTTTGAGCAAGAAGAAGCACCAGTGATGCGCGATCTGCCGCCGACACCGTTTACGGAAGTGTCATACAAGCGACTCAAAGTCGACCGTAATTGGCACATCACCTGTGACTACCAGTACTACTCTGTGCCATTTCAGCTGGTAGGAGAGGCAGTGACGGTCAGGCTCACCCCGCAACTGGTGAGCATCTTCAACGGTGATCAACTAGTTGCTGAACACACACGCCTTCACGGATTCAAATACCGGTACTCCACTGATCCCAACCATGGGCCAAGCAGCGATGACGAAGGCCACAAGGCGCTCACCCGCGACGAACTCTTGGCTTGGGCCTCGTCGTTCGGTTCTGCAACGCACACAGTCATAGCGATGATCCTCGATCGTAATAGTGCCGCCGTCCCCCGCGGACTTCTTCAAGCTCGCAACGTGCTGGCCAACCTGGGCAAAAAGCACAGCAAAGCCACCCTCGAGCCGGCGTGCCAGCAGGTCTTAGAAAAGAAGCTGGCTCCAACTATGGCTGTGATCAAGCGCATCCAGACTGACATTGCGCACGCTCAGCAGCACCCTGCTGCACCAGGGCGAAAGACACAGCCCGCGACGAAGAACCAACAACGCCCAAGCGCCCCGCTTACCAGCGACGCAGCTGACGCCGTCTTCATCCGGCCTGCTGACCACTACGAAAACTAGAAGGAGCGTGAACCATGAGCAACATCAATGACGAAACAGTACGGGCAAAAATGCGAAAGCTTCGCGTATCGACCTTCGCTGATGTCTTCTACGAGATTGTCAACGACGAGGCCTACGCGGATGCGCTACCAGAGGACATCTTCCTCGCAGCAGTCGAAGAGGCCTACACACAACGGCAACAACGCAACATCGCCAAAGCCATCACCCAGGCACAATTCCGATACCCGGACGCGAGCCTTGCTGAAGTCACCCGAGCAGAACAACGCGGCATCAACATGCGCCAACTGAAACGAATCGCGGCGACCAACTGGCGGGAAAACCCGACCAACATTCACATCCTCGCACCGACCGGAACAGGGAAAACATACATAGTCTGCGCCATCGGCGTCGCCGCATGCCAAGCCGGATACTCCGTGGCCTACTACCGGCTAGACCAACTCGTAGACATGTTGGCGGTCTTCTCACCGACTGACCAAAACTACCTCGATAAGATGCGGAAACTGATCAATGTCGATGTCCTTATCATCGACGATTTTATGACCATGAGCATCAACCAGCGCGGGCAAGAAGACCTGAGCAAGATCATATTCGACCGCGACGGTCGGCTCCCAACACTGATCTCCTCCCAATCGGCCGCCGCCTATTGGGTCGAAGCCCTCCCCGACAGAGTCGGAGCCGATTCACTCGTTAGCCGCCTCAACAACGGCCACCGAATCCGCATGGAGACTTCGACATGCGCAAGGCCACCACCCCAATAGAACCGGACGAATAAAACAAACAACCGGGCCGACTCCGTCGGCCCGGCCCCGGTACCAACTACCCGGAACACAGCAGTACCGGGTCTCCGGAACACCGGTACCAAAAACCCGCATCTGACACCCCGGTACCAATTACCCGGAATACGGGAGTACCGGCTCTTCGGAACACCGGTACCAAAAGCCTGCATCTGATAGGTAGTGCTTGACGAGGACGCCGCCACACCAGAGCAGCTCGGCGAGGTATCCCAATGGGCAGCCGCACGAAAGGACAGAGGCGTGGCGTTCAGCGTTCCCGCCTTCGAGGTGTGGCTGCTTCTTCACTACACCGAAGCAAAGGGGGGTGCGCTCCCAGAAAGAAGTCGAAGCAGCGCTGAAAACGCATTGGCCAACCTTCACCAAAATCGCGAAGCCGAAATTCACGATGGAACAGATACAGCAAGCGGTATCACGGGCAAGCCGCAAAGTAGGCACAGAGTACGCATCGATCGAGGAGTTTGATGAGCAGGTTGGCCGTCATGCATCCGTCACCACGGTGCATCTGCTTGTGCAGCTCCTTTTGGCATCGCTTTACGGAAAGTAGGCGCCGTCGGCCGGTTATGCGCGTTTGAAGCCGTCCCAGAATGCTTGCCACACTGTCGTTGGGCGTGAGCGCATCTCCTCGTCGAGGGCGTCGCGCACGGCTTGGCGGGGGTCGGTGGTTCGCTCGTGGGCGGGTTCTTTTCGCAACGGATGAGGTTCGCGTTTGTGGTTGTTACGAGCATCCCAGTTTCTATCTGCCACTGCGTATCACCTCTTGCTCATGGACTTAAAGGAAACGGTAGCGGGTGCATGGTTCGTTGTGCAGTTCATCGCACCACGCGAAGTGTTGGGCGGGACGGGGTGCTGGTTGCCGAGGCAGCGCTCGAGACCGTGTGGGGGTGGGCACTGAGCATGAGGGCGTGCAGGTCTTGTGGCGGCAGCTGTGTTTCGTCGGCGATGCTCGCGATGCTGGCGCCACCTTCGGGGGATAGCACGTAGTCGAATACGCGGGAGCGTTCGTATTGCACTGTGCTGCCGGGCTCGTCGGTGCGGAAGCCGCGCGCGGAGAGGGTGGCCAGGTGGAAGTGATATTCCCGCTCGCTGAGCTTGCCGTGGTGGTACGCGGCGCGAAGCATGGCCATGGCTGACACTTTCAACGCGGTTTTGAGGCGAAGGATGTCATCGAGGCTCGGGTGCAGCCGGAGGTGGGCGTGAACTATGCCGGGCGGGATGAGGAAGTCGGCAGCGAACTGGTTGGCCTCGTCCTCTTCGCGTGCTCCGCTGCGTGGCTCGTCACTGCTGTGGAGTAGTAGGTGGCCCAACTCGTGCGCGAGATCGAAGCGGGCGCCTTCGGGTGTGCGGCGCCGGGCGAGGAAGATAAACGGCTGCTCTCCGTCCCACATGGAAAATGCGTCCACCGCAGAGGCTGCCGGTGGAAGGCCCATGACGGCGATGCCGAACGATTCTGCGAGCTGAACCGAGTTTGGAACTGGTCTATCGCCCAGCTGCCAGATCGTACGCGCGTGGCGGGATGCCTCCGCAGGTGTAAATCCGGACAGATCCGGGAGGTTGGGTTCTGGAAAGTTGAAGTTGCTGCGAAGCCATGCCAAGAGCGTGGAGGCGTTTGCCCCGGATGCGACTGCAACGCTTTTCTGCCGCTGTGTTGCGCGGCTGCCGGCTCGAAAGAGTGTGGCGTCCATCGATGGGACCTCGAGTTCCTCGGAGAGGAAGTAGCCGTCGGTAAAGCCGAGTGCTGATTCGAGGTGCTTGAGGAGTGGCTCTGTACGGGAAGGCGGTGGCCCTTCGTTCTCCCAGCGAGAAAGGGTTGCTGGGGCAACGTCGAGATCTGCAGCCAGCTCCGCTTTTGTGAGGCCTCGGCGCAGCCGCGCGACCGTAATACGGGACGGCGAGATGCGGGCGGAGTTAGTTTCCGCTCGCTCGCGAGATTGTGAAATCAATGTCATCGTCCTCGGTCCCGAAAAGATCTGGCTGTGTCATAGCGAAGTCCGGATGAATCGGCTTGAACCCTGTATTACCGGTAGGTCGCTCGTCGCAAACCAAAAGCGCTGGGCATAACACCCAGCGCTTAATGTCGTGCGGTACTGACTATACCTCGTAGCCCATCGGGGAGCCAGGGCCGAGCGGGATGCCGGCGAAGTACCAGATCATGAAGAAGATGAACCAACCCGCCAGCATGCACAGCGAGTACGGCAGGGCGAGCGACATCAGGGTGCCCACGCCGGCCTTCTTGTAGTACTTCTGCAGGAACGTCAGGGCGAGTGCGAAGTAGGGCGACATTGGGGTGATGATGTTCGACGGGGAGTCACCGATACGGAACAGCATCTGGGTGACCTCGGGGGAGACGTTGACGTACATCATCATCGGCACCACCACCGGCGCCATCAGCGCCCACTGGGCGGAGCCGGAGGTGATGAACAGATTGATCAGCGCCACCATGACCACAAACGCGAGGAACAGCACCGCGTTGGGCAGATTCCACGCCTGCAGCAGCTCCGCGCCCTTGATGGCGGTCCAGGGGCCCAGGTTGGACCACTGGAAGTACGCGAGGAACTGGGCGACGGCGAAGAACAGCACCAGGATCGGCAGCATGGACTCTAATCCCTTGGCCATGAACTTCGGCAGATCCGCGGCCTCCTTGACGGTGCCCACGATCAGGCCGTAGACCAGGCCAGTGACAAAGAAGATCAGGGTGATCGGTACGGCAATCGCGCGGATCAAGGGAGATTCCATGAAGCCCTCCTCCGGACGCGCGAACGGGGAAGCCGGAACCAGCAGCAGGACGAAGTAAGCGACGAGCGCGACCACCAGGGTCACGCCGGCCCAGGCGAGGCCCTTGCGCTCCAGTGGGGTAAGTGAGAGGTCATCGTCGTCGGTCAGGTGGGAATCGTCCGGCTGGGCGGAGTCGTTGATTTGGAGTTCGTCTTCGTCGATGTGGTCGTCGTCGATAAGCGCTTGCGCCTTCTTCTCCACATAAAACTCGGTCACCGCAGTGATCACCAGCGCCAGCACAATGGCGGACGGGATGACGAAGAAGATGTTGGCAAGAGGGGAGACCTCATAGTTGGCGTCGACGAGTTGTGCCGCCGAGGTGGAAATGCCGGCGAGCAGCAGGTCCGTAATGTTCAGGATCAGCGAGGAGTTAAAGCCTGCCGACGACGCCGCGAACGCCACCATCGCACCCACCACCGGCGAGCGCCCAACCGCATGAAACGCCATCGCGCCCAACGGAATGATGATCACGTAAATCGCATCCGAGGCGATCGAACCGGTCACGCCCGCAAGCGCGACCATGAACGTCAGCATCTTGCCGCTGACCTTGTCCACCATCGCGCGCACCATCGCCGCCAGCAGGCCGGTTTGCTCCGCCACGGCGACACCAAGCATCACCGCCAGGATCACACCCAGCGGCGGGAAAGCGATGAAGTTCTCCACTGCATCCGTGACCATGCGCGAGATGTTCTCGCCGGTCAGCAGGCTTTCTACGTTGATCTCTTCGCCGGAGGCGGGGTCGATGGCGGAGAGGCCCGCCTTGCTGGCAATCCATGAGGACACGACAACAACGCCGCTCAAAATGACAAACAGCCAGAACGGCTCCGGCAGCTTGTTGCCTATTCGCTCGATCCAGCCGAGGAAGCCGGTCATGCCGTCTTGCTGGTTCTGGTTTTGTTTTTCTTCGCGCTGCTTGTCGGCGCGGGTTTCGTCGATACGCGTGGAACCGGTCATCGTTATCTCTTCCGTGCGGTGGCCAGGTACATCCTTCAGCCGCGTACGCCCAAAGGTTCCAACGAGTGTACAAACCATTCGAATTCGGGGTGCAATTAAGATCACCAGATGTGAGTACCGCCCAAGAATTACACCTCTCGCCGCGCCAGCCCCGCCGCGGTGGCGTCGTTGTGACCTCCGTCATTACCTCAGTCATCGCCGTGTTGGCCGTGGCGGGGCTGCTGCTTGTCATGCTGCGCCCGGCCGTGTTCGGCATGGGGGAGACGCGGGTAGACTCCACCACCATCGGGGCATCGTTCGAGGACATCGCCGAACTCTCCGTGGAGGAATACGTCTTCTCCGACGTGGGCAAATTCGACCAGAAAGGCCTCGAGGTCCTCGGGCTGCGCGTGCCGTTTACGGGCCGCAACTTCCTGGTTACTTACGACGGCCGCGTCACCGCCGGCATCCGCGACACATCCGCCATCGATGTTTCGGTCGGCTCTGGCGCTATTGATGTAGTGCTGCCGCCCGTGGAAGTGCTCAGCGCCCACATCAACGCCGACAGCGTGCAGGTCTACGACCAAACCATGAACCCCATCAACCAAATTCGTGTCGACGACGTCACCACCTTTATCGCCGGCCAAGAGGAAGCCGCGCGCGAGAAGGCCGTGTCGCAGGGCCTGTTGGACCGCGCGAGGGAACGCACCGAACACCTCGTACGCAGCCACATCGCGGCACTCGTGAAGGGCACCGAGCAGAAGGATTTCGAGGTACGGATTTCCTGGGCGCAGTAGCCGCTCGTGGTCTAGGGTTTCTGGCTATGCGTAAGTCTTTGGTGTCTGCGGCGGTTTGCTCGCTGGTTGTTGTTTCTGCTGCGTCGGTTCCTGTTGCTGGTGCAGCTCCGGGTAAGTGCTTCATCGAGTACAACGCCGACCAGGTCCCGGCGCTGGCCGCGGGCGTACTTGGCGACGACCTCACCTTCTACAACGGCTCCCGCACCGACGCGCTTGCCCTGTGGGAGAAGAAGCAGACCGAGTTGCGCGCTGGCATCGGCGAGAACGGCTGGGGCACGCTGACCCAAATCGACGACGCCAAACTTTGGGAACCCGGCGTCACCCACACCTCAAGCGCGCTGGTCCTCGATGACCTGAAGCACTCCTCGAAGGGGTTGACCGTCACCGCCGACAGCCCGTTTAGTCATTCCGAGGCCGCTTATCTTGCCAACGCCGCCTCGTACACCGCGCAGCGCTACGCGGATTGCGGCAAGGATGTGAATAGGGTCGTGCCGGTGGCGCCGTCGTCGATAAGCCTGGGCCTCGCCCCGAACCACATCGCGCTGATTGTCGTGGCGCTGCTCGGCGTACTCGGTGCCGTCGGTGCCGGCGCGGCGGGCATGATCCCCGGCGTCACGCTGCCTGCGCTGCCGTTTTAGGTTGGATAGCCGAAAGGGTTGACAGACGAACCCAAAACGGTATACTCGCTCACATAGTTCCCCGCTATCTACGGATTGGCGGGGTTTTAAATTCTGGGGGGATAAGATGATTAACGCGTCACCGTCGCTCATGCCAAAGCGGAGGGGGAGCAGCACTTTAAATGCTGTCGTACTTATCGACTATCAGAATGTGCACATCACAGGCTGGGAAGTCTTTTCACGCGATGACGGCGTCGGGCTTCATGAAGCGTTGCTCGACCCAGCAGCCTTTGCCAAGAGACTTATTGCAGCTCGAAACGCGGCCAACTCCACTACGCCCCCTGCGACACTTGATTCGGTGAAAGTCTTTCGAGGTTTACCAAGTTCGATTCATGATCCCGATGCCTATCGGCGAAACCAGGATCAGAAACGGAATTGGGAATCGGATGGAGTCGAGGTGACCCTACGTCCGCTCAAATATCGGTACCAGCGCGATGGCCGAGGTAAGCCGATCATGGATGTCAATGGAAAGAAGACGTTGGCGGGACCACCTGAAGAGAAAGGTGTCGATCTGATGGTGGGACTCGCTACATTGCTAGCTGCTCAGCGTCCAGATATTGATCTAGTAATTTTGGCGTCGCACGATAGTGACATGGGTCCGGTCGTAGATACCGTGCACGATTTACATGTGGCGGACCCAGTGGCAGTCGCGCGGATTGAAACAGCCAGTTGGTTCGTCCCCCGCAACGACTTTGATCCTGGCTTTCAGTCGAAGATCCAACCGGGCTTGGATGCGCAGAAGAAACGTCGGCATGTGTGGAACACGCGGATGGGAGAAGTCGACCACACCGCGAGTCTGGATGTCCGGCTATATCGATGACCCGCCACGTAGGGTGGGGCCATGCAGCTCGAGAAGTTTTTCCAGGATTGGCCGGTTGACAATGTGGCGGGCGCGCTCGTCGGTAAGCAAGAGGCGTCGTTCGGCGACACCACGCGCATCTTCGAACTGGCCAGCGTGACCAAACTCCTCTCCGCGTACGCCGTGCTCCTCGCGGTTGAAGAAGGAGCATTTTCGCTTGACGACGACGCCCGCCCCGAAAACGCCACCATCCGCCACCTCCTCTCGCACGCAGCCGGCGTCGGCTTCGACTCCCGCGAACCGCAAAAGGCACCGGGGGAGCGCCGCATCTATTCGTCCGCCGGTTACGAAATCCTCGCCGACATTGTCGAGGAAACCACCGGCATCACGTTTGCCGACTACGCCCGCGAAGGCGTCTTCGAACCACTCGGCATGAACGCGACCGAGATTTACGGCTCGGCGGGCCACGGCGGGCGCTCCACCGTCGCGGACTTGTCGCGCTTCGTCGCCGAACTGCTCGAGCCGCGGTTGCTTGATCCCTCGACGGTGCGCGAGGCGTTTACGAATCAGTTCGGTGACCTGCGCGGCGTCGTCCCCGGCTATGGCATGCAAAAGCCCTGCCCGTGGGGCCTCGGCTTTGAGATCAAGGGGGAGAAGTCCCCGCACTGGACCGGCGACGGCATGCCCGCCGACACCGTCGGCCACTTCGGCATGGCCGGCACCTACCTGTGGGTCGCCGGCGACCAGGCCTGCGTGGTGCTCACGGACCGCGACTTCGGCGACTGGGCCAAACCCCTCTGGCAGGAAACCAACACGGCGCTCTGGGACGCGCTGGCGTAGGCCGGCTTGGGGCAGTGCGTGGGCGCGGGGCGCAGATTCGTTCATATGCAGGTCTCGATATGCGTAACTGCAGGTCAGCGGCTTTTTGGAAAATCCGACGAATTTTGACCAAAACGCTGTGACCAGGGATTACGCATATCGAGCCCTGCATATGAACGGAAAGGCGCTGCTCGAGGGACGCTTGCAGGGTTCGGCGACGCACCGGAACCGAGGCGGGCGGTGCGCGGAGGGCTGTTTTACACTGCACGCATGACTATGACGAACACCTCGCTACCAGCAGCGGGGCAGAAACTACCGACCAACCAGGTCGTGCCCCTGATGACAGCGCTGCTGGTGGCTGTCTTCGCATTCCAACTCAACGCGTCCATGTTGTCGCCGGCGTTGGCGACCATGGAGGTCGAACTTGACGCGACCACCGCGCAGATCGGCATGACGCAGACGGCGTTCTTCACCGCCGCCGCTGTGTTTGCTCTGTTTATGCCGCGTTGGGGTGACTTGATTGGGCGTCGCAAGGTGTTGGTGACCATGATGGCCGTCACCGTGATCGGTTCGGTCGTTGCGGCGCTGGCCACGAACGTGACCATGCTGTTCATCGGCCGCGTCATCCAGGGTGTGTCCGGCCCGACGGTGGCGCTGACGTCGGTCATGCTGCGCCAGGCTGTGCGTGAGGAGAAGCAGTTCGCGTTCCTGGTGGGCATTCTGACCTCGGTTAACGGCGGCATCGCGGGTGTGGACGCACTGCTGGGTGGCTGGCTTACCGACGCCTTCGGTTTCCGCTCCCTCTTCTGGGTCATCGGTGCCTCCGCACTCATCGCCGTGTTCGCGGTGCAATTCGGTGTGCCGGAGACCAAGTCGAATGAGTTGCAGCCGATGGACTGGAAGGGCGTCGTCGGCCTGGTTATCGGTGCCGCCGCAATCCTGACCGCGCTGAACATGGCCGGCGAGCTCGCCGCCGCCAACTGGGTCATGGTCATCATCCTGCTGGCCATCGGCGCGGCGTCGCTGATGTGGTTCTGGCGCACCGAGAAGTCCACCCCGCACCCGCTGATGTCCACCGAGCTGCTCACCCAGCGCCGCACGTGGGCGCTGCTGCTCACCACCACCCTGACCATGACCGGCGTGTTCGCCGTCATGAACGGCCTCGTGCCCAACCTTGCGCAGGACGCCGAGGCCGGTCCGGGCATGTCCGCCGGTGTCGTGTCTTGGTGGACGCTCACCCCGTACGCGCTCGCCGGCCTGGTTATGGGCCCGGTTTCGGGCTGGCTTGCCGGCCGCGTGGGCTACAAGATCATCCTGCAGATCGGTATCGCGGGTGCGGCGTTGTCGGTGCTGTTCGGTGTGGTAGTCGTCGGCAATGCGACGCCCGCGCTGCTGCTGGCCATGTCGATCCTCGCCGGCATCACCTACGCGGGCATGGGCAACATCATGCTCGGCTCGCTTGGCGTCGTGCTCGCGCCGAAGTACAACCAGGGCTACTTGCCGGGGCTCAACGGCGGCGCGTTCAACCTGGGTGCGGGTTTGTCGTTCACGATCATCTTCGCCGTGTTCACTGCCACGGGCGGCAGCTACCACGCGGGCATGATCACGGGCGCGGTCCTGCTCGGCTGCGCATTCGCAGCGTCGTTCCTCATCCCGAAGCCGGAAACCATCCCGGACACGCTCGCCGCCGAGGATGTGGCTGCCCGTGCGTAAGATCATCATCGACTGCGACCCCGGTCACGACGATGCCGTCGCCATCCTGCTCGCCCTTGGCAATCCAGACATTGAGCTCCTTGGCTTAACGACGATCGGCGGCAACCACACCATCGATAAAGTCACCCACAACGCGCTTCAGGTGCTGACCATCGCCGGGGCCACCAACGTGCCGGTCTACCGGGGTGCGACGCGCCCGCTTATCAACGAGGTCGTTACCGCCGAGGACATCCACGGCGACACCGGCATGGAAATCCACGGCTACGACCTGCCCGAACCAGAGGTTGGGGTGGAAGATGAGCATGCGGTGCGGTGGATCGTCGATACGCTGATGCGCGAAGAACCCGGCACCGTGACGTTGGTTCCGACCGGGCCGCTGACCAACATCGCGCTGGCCGTGCGCATGGAACCACGGATCGTCTCGCGCGTGCGCGAAGTCGTGCTCATGGGCGGGGCGTACGGCACCGGTAACTGGACCGCGTCCGCCGAGTTCAACACGTGGGTGGACCCCGAGGCCGCCGCGATCGTCTTCGGCGAAGACTGGCCGGTGGTCATGGTTGGCCTGGACCTCACCCACCAGGCGCTTGCCACGCCTGCTGTCGAGTCCCGGTTTGCCTCCTTGGGCACCTCCGCCGGCGACTTCTGCGTCGGACTCATCGACGCCTTCCGCCGCAACTACAAAGACGCCCAAGGCTTCGACAACCCACCAGTTCACGACCCCTGCGCCGTCGCCTACGTCATCGACCCCACCGTCGTCGAGACCGTGGCCGTGCCCCTGTCCGTGGAACTGTCGGGAGCGCTGACCCGCGGGCGGACCGTGGCGGACTTCCGCGTGCTGGACCCGTCCGACTGCAACACGTCCGTGGCCACGCGCCTGGACGTGGAGCGCTTCTGGGATCTCGTCGTCGACGCAGTCCAGCGCCTGGGGTAGGGGCGGGGCGCTTCGGGCGCAGGCCTGCCCCGTCTTCTCGGCCAAACGGCACATTTCGCTGATTTTGGGCGAGATGCGCGGTGTTGGATGTGCCGTTTAGCTTTGCGACGCCACCTTCCCGACCCCACCCAACACATGGTGAGAACGTAACGGTGAGGACGGCAAAATATCGGCATCTTCACCGTTGTATTCTCGCCATGTGTGTGTCCGAGCGTGTCTGGCGGTACCGGCAACCACGCCAAACCGGCGACACCTACGCACACGTCCCACACCGTCATCACCGGCGCCCGGGACCGAACGCCGGGAATTACAGGAGTAAACCACTACGATGACGCGCATGTACTTCGACAACGTGTTCACCGCCGTGGGGTTCTCGTTTGCCCTGATGGACCTTATTGGGGTGTTTTTGAATGCGCTGATGGGTGGGCTCGTCGCTAGGCGATTGCGCTTTGACGCCGTCGGTTTCATGCTGATTTCCATCATTTCGGGCATGGCGGGCGGCATGATCCGCGACGCCCTGATCGGTGCCACGCCCGCGTCGGCGTTGCAAAACCCCTGGTACATCGGCACGGCGTTGGTGGGGTCGCTGTTTGCGTTTCTGATCCCGCTGTCGGGTCTGACGTGGGAGTTGTTCCGTTTCCACGGCGACATGATCATCGTCGGTGTGTGGGCGGTAACGGGCACGGTGACGGCGATGCGCGCCGACATCACGTGGTTCGGCTGCATCCTCATGGGCGTGCTCACCGCGACCGGCGGCATGGTGATTCGCGAGATGATGATTGGCCAGATCCCGTCCATACTTATCGACCGCCAGTGGTACGTCGTGCCGGCGATTGTGGCGTCGATTAGCGTGCAACTGTTTTACGACCTCAACCTGCAATCCATCGGCCTCGCCATCTCCGCCCTGATTGGTTTCGGCCTCGGCGTGGCGGCGTACTGGTTCGGCTGGCACGTGCCCGGCATCGAGGCGCTGGCGAATGTCGACGATTTCTTCACCCGCATCAAACACCGCGTCGGCGACCGCCTCCCACGCACCCCCAGCGCCCTGCGCCAACGTGCCGAGCGCGCGCAACGCCCCGGCATGCTCGTGCACGCGCCGACGCGCAAGGATATTCACGACATTCTGGGCAATCGTATCGACGACCGCCGCAACGTCACCCACGAAGAATTCCTCGACGCCCTCTACCGCGCCTACATCGACCCGACCGGCCCGGGAAGTGCTGGTGGTGCGGGCTCTGGTGTGGGCGGCGCGGGCGACCGGAAGAAGTAACCACCCGTATGAAACCATAGGCGGGTGCTTCTCCTTGTTGCGCTCGCCGTCGGCGGGCTGATCCCGATCCAAACCGCGGCCAACTCGCGACTGCGTCTCAGCGTGGGCAACTATCCGGTTGTGTCGGCGCTGATTTCGTTTTCGGTGGCGTTGCTTGTGGCTATCGTGGCGACCACCATTCTGCAGGGCAACCCGCTACCACAGTTCGCGCCGGGTACGTCCGCGCCGTGGTGGACGTGGCTCGGCGGTGTGATGGGCGTGTGCTTCGTGCTGGGCAACATTCTGCTGTTTCCACGCCTTGGCGCGGTGCAGACGGTGGTGTTGCCGATCCTTGGGCAGGTGGTGATGGGCCTGATCATCGACTGGTTTGGGTTGTTCGGAGCACCGCGTATCGACGTCACCCCGCCCCGCATCGCCGGCGCCATCGTCGTGTTCGTCGGCATCATTGTGGTGCTGCGCGCAGGCAAGTCAGGGAAGGGCGCGGCTGCTGCCGCTGCATCTGGCGACGCCACCGGCCTCGAACTCTGGCTCTTCCGCCTCTTGGGCGTCTTAGTCGGCGTCGGCTCCGCGGTGCAGACCGCAGTGAACGGATACCTAGGAACGATCGCCGGCTCCTCCCTCCACGCCGGCGAAATCAATCTCTCCGTCGGCGTGGTGCTGTTGCTGATCGCCGCGTTTGTCACCTCACCGAAGCAGTTCACCCGCAAGCCGACGCCGGGCCCGGCCTGGATGTGGCTCGGCGGCCTCGTCGGCGCGATCTTCGTGATCTCCGGCGCGACCCTCTCACCGATCCTCGGCACCGGCACGACCGTGATCGCCTTCAACGCTGGCACCATCGCCGCCGGTCAGGTCCTCGAGGCCCGCGGCGCCTTCGGTGCCCGCAAGAACCCGCTCACCGCCACGCGTCTCGTCGGGCTGGTCGTGATCTTCCTTGGCGTCCTCGCCGTGCGGTTGCTGTAGGCAATCGGCGCCGTGGCGCGCGGACGGATTGCGCTCGAGGGGGGGGAGTAGCGCGAAAACGCAGCTTAGGGGCAAACCCGAACTCGTGGATCTGAGTTCGGGTTTGCCCCTAAGCTCATTTTGCGACATATACAACCCCACACTCGGCGCTGAAAACCACGCCACTCAACCTCAACCCGAGGTCGAGTAAATAGGGGGATCAAGCAGCAGTTGAGGGTTGCTCGCGGGGCTCGTGTGACGCAAGATCGGTGGCGAGCCGAAAGGGCTCAAAGAGTAACCAGAGGCCGTTGGGGAAGACGAACCTCTCGTCTCGCACTCCGCCGCCCGGGCTAGTCACCCGGACACGGACAACCGTCCGTCGCGGCGTCCCGCTTAGTCACCGGGGCAGGAGTGCGCCAAGCAAGACATCGAGTGCTGCACGCAAAACAGCGGCACAGCACCGATGCTGAAAGCACAGAAGGGTCCCCACCAATGACGACAACACTGGCTGCGCCCCGCGCGTGCCGTCCGACACGCAATCGACTCACGTGGACGCTCCACATTGAGGGGATGTTGGGGCGGGTGCGTGGGGTCGTCGAGAAGCAAATGCTCTTGTTGCCTGAGGGTGAGCCGGGCGAGGTCTGGTTCACGCGCTGGCAGCGGCGGCCGGATCGCACGTACTCGTGCCAGGAGCAGATCCGTGCGACGGAGGCGGAGATTGAGCCGTTTCGGCGCGCGATTGAGCGGTTGGCGGCGGAGGAGAATTTCGTGGCGAGGCTGACGCAGCGCTCGTACCATGGGGCGCATGTCTACTAAATACCGAGTACAAAATCCTGTAAATAACGAGATCGTCGCAACGTACGATTTCATTAGCGACGACGCCCTCGACACCGCCCTGACCACCGCAAACGACACGTTTAAGGAGTGGCGCGAGAAGCCGTTTGAGGAGCGTGCGGAGGTGCTGCGGAAGGTCGCGAAGCTTTTCGACGACAAACGCGACGAACTCACCCGCATCATCGCCGAAGAGATGGGCAAGCCGGTCGATCAGGGCGACGGCGAAATCGACGACGTAGTCGAGATTTTCAACTACTACGCCGACAACGGCGCCGAGTTCGGGGCTGACGAGGAGATCCCGAACAAGCGTGGCGGCACGTCGATTATGCGCAAGATTCCGTTCGGCGTGATCCTGGGCATCATGCCGTGGAATTACCCGTATTACCAGGTCGCGCGCTTCGCCGCGCCCGCGCTGATGGCCGGCAACGTCGTGCTGGTCAAGCACGCGGAGATCTGCCCGCGCTCGGCGGAGGCGATCCAGAAGATTTTCGACGAGGCCGGCGCGCCCAAGGGGCTGTTCACGAATCTGTACGCGAAGCACTCGCAAATCTCGCGCATTATTAACGACGACCGCGTCCAAGGCGTTTCCCTCACCGGCTCCGAGCGCGCCGGGCGTGCCATCGCCTCCCAGGCCGGCCAGGCGCTGAAGAAGTGCGTGCTCGAGCTGGGCGGCACCGACGCCTACATCGTGCTCGACTCCACCGACGTCCCGGCGGCCGCGAAAACCGCCTGGAACAAGCGCATTTCCAACACCGGCCAGGCCTGCACCTCCAACAAGCGCATGATCGTGATGGAGGACATTTACGACGAATTCGTCGACGAACTGGTATCCCTTGCCTCCAAGTGCGAAGCGGGCGATCCGCTCAACCCGGAGAAGGGCCGTTACTACCCGCTGTCCTCGCGCGACGCCGCCGAAAACCTCGCCCAGCAGCTGAAGATCGCCGTCGAGGAAGGCGCGAAGATCCACGTTGGCGGCGAAGTCACCGGCAAGGGCGCCTACTTCACCCCGGCCGTGATCACCGACATCCCGGTCGGCTCCGACTCCTACTACGAGGAGTTCTTCGGCCCCGTTGCCGAGGTGTACAAGGTGTCCTCTGAGGAGGAGGCCATCGAGGTGGCCAACAACTCCCGCTACGGCCTCGGCGGCGCCGTGATGTCCGAGGACGTCGAGCGCGCCAAGCGCGTTGCCGACAAGGTGGACACCGGCATGATCCACGTCAACATCCCGCAGGCCCGCGGCGCCGAGCTGCCGTTCGGTGGTGTGAAGGCCTCCGGCCTGGGCCGCGAACTGGGACCGCTGGGTATGGACGAGTTTGTGAACAAGCAGCGCTTCTATATCGCCGGCTCCGACTCGGCGGTGTAAGGAAGCGCGCCCTAGTCGGCGTCGGTGTACTTGCCGTCGCCGAAGGGGTCGTGGATGCGATCCACTAGGTCCGCCACCGAGCCGAAGACGGCGGTGGGGCGGTAGGGGTAGCGGGCGATTTCGGTGTCGTCGCTAATGCCGGAGCGCACAAGTACGGTGCGCATGCCGGCTTCGAGGCCGGATTTCACATCGGTGTCCATGCGGTCGCCGATCATGACCGTGTTTTCGGAGTGGGCGCCGATGTTGTTCAGCGCCGAGCGCATCATGACTGGGTTGGGTTTGCCCACGTAGTAGGGCTCCATGCCGGTCACGGCGGTGATCATGGCGGCGACGGAGCCGGTTGCTGGGACGACTCCGTTCGGGCCGGGGCCGGTCAGGTCGGGGTTCGTCGCGATGAAGCGGGAGCCGCGTCGGATGAGGTTCGAGGCGGTGGTGAGGGCTTCGAAGGAGTAGGTGCGGGTCTCGCCGAGCACGACGAAGTCGGGGTCCGCGTCGGTGAGAATCCAGCCGATTTCGTGCAGGGCCGTGGTCAGGCCGGCCTCGCCGATGACGTACGCGGAGGCCTCGCCGGCTTGCTGCGAGAGGAACTTCGCGGTTGCCGTCGCTGAGGTCCAGATGCGTTCCGGCTCGATGTCTAGGCCCATGCGCTGCAGTTTTGCGGAGAGGTCGCGTGGGGTTTGCATCGAGTTGTTGGTCAGCACCATGAACTCGATTTCCTCATCGCGCAGGGTGGAGATGAACTCCTTCGCGCCGGGGATGACGGCACCTTCCTTGTGCAGGACGCCGTCCATGTCGGTCAGGTACGAGATCATTCGTGTTCCTCCAGGTAGTCGGCGAGTTCGCCGGCGGTGGGGTGGTCGGTAAGTACGGTGTCGTCGATACGCACGCCGAAGGTGTCCTCGATCCGCACGGCGAGTTCGATGCGGTCGAGGGAGGCGATTGCGGTGTCGTCGAAACGCGAGCTTTGCTTGACGACGACACCCGTCACCTCCTCAACCAATCCCGCGAGACGAGCGAACGTGTCTGCCGGGGTTTCCTCCTCGAGTTGGAGGCCGCCGAGATCCAAGCGCTGCGAAAGTTCCATGCCGTTATGATAGGCCCATGCACCGCCTCGCAGTTCCGGCAGCAGCCGTTGTGATCACCAGCCTCGTCGCCCCCGTCGCCGGCGCCGCAACGATGGCGGAAACGTACAAGCCGTACTTCGCGCCGGAGACATCGCACGTGTACGGCCCGCCGGGCGACTACTACACCAACCCCGTTTACCTGGAGTTGAAGGACGTGCCGGAGGGGGCGCGGTGGAGCCTGACCGGGGAGAACACGATCCGCCACCGCTTTCAGGTGGACAAGGTGGACGACAAACTCCGGGTCAACCTCAACCTGAATGGCGATACGCCGGTGCAGCGCGGCGAGAACACGCAGCAGATTCCGGTGCGGGTGCACTTTCCGGACAACTCGACGGACCTCTATTTCCCCGAGGTCACCTTAATCCCGGACCACGCGTTTCTGTACGATCCGGAATACGACTCCGCCGAGGCCGACCCCGGCCAAACCGTAACGCTCACCCCGACCAACGTCCGCCACCTGGACCTTCCTAACGACGCGACGTGGGAGGTCAAGGGCACCTACGACTCGGTTGACCAGAAGACCGGGGCGATTACCGTGACCCTGCCCAAGGACTCCTACGACAGCGCGAACCTTGACGTGACCGCCACGTTCGCCGACGGCTCGAAGCGTTCGACGACGGCGAGGGTGACGAATACGGGACGTGGGGTCGTCGAGAAGCAAACGCCCGCGCCTGCGCCTGCGGGATCGACACCGCTGCAAAAAGTCGCGCTGGTCTTCGGCATCCTCGCCGTCATCGTCGGCATCGGCTTCGCCGCCATGCCCTACCTGGGACAACTCGGATTATGATGCGCACCGGCACCCTTGACCGCGACGGCATCACCATCCACTACTACGACGTCGGCCCCCGCGACGCCGGCCTGACCGTCGTCTACGCACACGGCTTCAACATCGCCGCCGCCGAATACAAACTGCAGGTCGAAGCCATTGCCGGCGTGCGCCAAATCCTTGTCGACGTCCGCGGCCACGGCAAAACCGGCTACGCCGACCCCAGTCTGCTCACCATCGACGCCGCCGCCGACGACATCGCCGCCGTCCTACGCCACCTCGGTATCGACGACCCCCTCATCACCGTCGGACACTCCCTCGGCGGTCCGATCTCCCTGTCGCTCATGCGCCGCCACCGGTTCAACTGGGTCGGATCCGTGCAAATCTCCAGCACCGTCGACCCCTTCACCGCCCGCGGCCTACCACGCCTCCTCGGTGGGGGATTCGGCCGGTCGCTCGGCTGGTTTGTGGATAGGCTGCCGCACGCCGCCGAAGGCATCCGACGCCTGGTCACCGACATGATCGCCCCCATCCTCGCGCGCTGGTTCTACTTCCGGCCCGTACCGTGGTCCCTGATCACATTCCACGCCCGCATGATTAAAGCCACGCCGCTCGCCACCTATCGAGGCTTCTTCGACGACCTCCAAACCCACTCCGAACGAGGCGCCGCCGCCGTCCTGGCCACCATCCCCGGCTACATCCTCGTCGGCGACCGCGACAACGTCGCCCCCGTCAGCCAATCCGCCGAACTCGCCGCAATCTGGCCAGGCGCCTACTTCCAAATCCTGCCCGAGTCAGGGCACATGCCGCCTCTCGACGACCCCGACGCCGTCACCGCCGCCATCGAGCGCGTCATCGCCCTGGCGCGAGGGTAGGGCAGGCGCGACCGCGCCTGCGACAGCCACCAGCCGCCGAGGTTTCTGACACATTCCGGCAGAATCTGTCAGCGCCGGGAATCGTCGCAGGTCAGCGGGTTTTGAGGTGGGCGCCGATGTGAAGTCTGTCAGGAGCATCTGCTCCTGGCCAAAATAATTCCCGGGTCCGCGCCGATTTGTGGAACTATTTTGGCTCCGCGCGGCTCACAAAATCGGCGACCTGGGGAAACGCAGCCGCGGAAAGTTCCAAAACCGAAGAAAGTTCCCGGCCGGGGAACTATTTTCGGAAAGGGTGGCAGGCGGAAAGACGAGCCACCTCACACAACGAAAACCGCCCCAGCCAATGAAAACAGGCCGGGGCGGTGGAGGTCAGAGAACTACTCGGCGGCGTTCTCCGGGCCCTCGTCGTCGGAGTCGAGGGTCGGCTTCGCGGCGGTCGGATCGTCGATCTTCAGATCCTTTGCAGCCTTCGCCACAACATCGCGATCGATCTTGCCTTCGTTGGCCAGGCCCATCAGGGCGGCGACGGCCATGGACTCGGCGTCGATGTTGAAGAAGCGGCGGGCGGCTTCGCGGGTGTCGGCGAAACCGAAGCCGTCGGCACCAAGCACGATGTACTGGCCCGGGACGTAGGCGCGAATCTGCTCCTGCAGGTCGGAAGCGAAATCGGAGGTCGCGATGTACGGGCCTTCGGTCTGCTTGAGCTGCTTGGTCGCAAATGCCTCTTCAACCTCTTCGCCCGGGTTGCGGAGCTGCTCGGCAGCCTTGCGCTGACCCTCACGGGCGAGTTCGGTCCAGGAGGTGACGGAGTAGATCGCGGCGCCGACGTTGTACTTCTCCTGCAGGATCTCCTGGGCGCGCAGTGCCTGCTGCATACCCACGCCGGAGGCGAGCAGGGAGACCTTGTGCTCGAGGTCCTTGCCTTCGTCGTAAAGGTAGATGCCCTTGTGCAGGCCCTCAACGTCGAGGTTGTCCGGGCGTGCCGGCTGGTGGTGCGGCTGGTTGTAGACGGTGATGTAGTACATCACGTCCTCGTCCTTGTCCGCGCCCTGGCCGTACATGCGCTCGATGCCCTTGGAGATGATGTACGGCATCTCGTAGGCGAACGCCGGGTCGTACGGGATGACGGCCGGGTTGGTGGATGCCAGGATCGGGGAGTGGCCGTCCATGTGCTGCAGGCCCTCTCCGAAGAGGGTGGTGCGGCCGGCGGTTGCGCCGACGATGAAGCCGCGGCCCATCTGGTCGCCGGCGGCCCAGAAGTTGTCGCCGGTGCGCTGGAAGCCGAACATCGAGTAGAAGATGTACATCGGGATCATCGGCTCGCCGTGGGTGGCGTACGACGTTGCTGCTGCGATGAAGGATGCGGAGGAGCCGTCCTCGTTGATGCCTTCGTGCAGGATCTGGCCATCGGTGGACTCGCGGTAGGACAGCTGCAGGTCGTGGTCGACCGGCACGTAGTTCTGGCCGTGCGGGTTGTAGATCTTCTGGGTCGGGAACCAGGAGTCCAGGCCGAAGGTACGGGCCTCGTCCGGGATGATCGGGACGACGCGCTTGGCCAGCTCCTTGTCGCGCATGAGCGCCTTGAACGTGCGCACGAGCGCCATGGTGGAGGCGACTTCCTGCTTGCCGGAGTCCTTGAACAGTGCCTTGAAGGTCTTTTCAAAGTCAGGCTGCTCGAGTGGGGTGTACTGCTCCCGACGCTCCGGCAGGTAGCCGCCGAGTTCCTCGCGGCGTGCCTTGAGGTACTTGATCTCCTCGGCGTCCTCGCCCGGGTGGTAGTACGGCGGCAGGTACGGATCCTTTTCCAGTTCTTCGTCGGAAATCGGGATCTGCTGCTTGTCGCGGAAGAGCTTCAGGTCTTCCAGGGCCAGCTTCTTCATCTGGTGGGTTGCGTTGCGGCCCTCGAAGTTGTGGCCGAGGCCGTAGCCCTTGACGGTGTGGGCGAGGATGACGGTCGGCTTGCCCTTGGTCTCCAGGGCGCGCTTGTAGGCGGCGTAGACCTTGCGGTAGTCGTGGCCGCCGCGGCGCAGGTTCCAGATCTCTTCGTCGGTCATGTCTTCGACGAGCTTCTTGGTGCGCTCGTCGCGGCCGAAGAAGTGTTCGCGGACGTAGGCGCCGTCGTTGGCCTTGAAGGTCTGGTAGTCGCCGTCCTTGGTGGTGTTCATGATGTGGACGAGTGCGCCGTCCTCGTCCTTCTCAAGCAGTTCGTCCCACTCGCGGCCCCAGACGACCTTGATGACGTTCCAGCCGGCACCGACGAAGAAGCTCTCCAGTTCTTGGATGATTTGGCCGTTGCCGCGCACTGGGCCGTCGAGACGCTGCAGGTTGCAGTTGATCACGAAGGTGAGGTTGTCCAGACCGTAGAGGGAAGCCATCTGGATGAGGCCGCGGGATTCGGGCTCGTCCATTTCGCCGTCGCCAAGGAACGCCCAGACGTGCTGCTGGTCGGTGTCCTTGATGCCGCGGTCCTGCAGGTACTTGTTAAAGCGTGCCTGGTAGATGGCGTTCATTGGGCCAAGGCCCATGGACACGGTCGGGAACTCCCAGAATTTCGGCATGCCGTGCGGGTGCGGGTAGGACGGCAGGCCGCCCTGCTCGCGGGAATGCTCCTGGCGGAAGCCGTCCAGGTCGTCTTCGGAGAGGCGGCCTTCGAGGAAGGCGCGGGCGTACATGCCTGGGGATGCGTGGCCCTGGAAGAAGATCTGGTCGCCGCCCTGTGGTGCGTCTTTGCCCTTGAAGAAGTGGTTGAAGCCAACTTCGTAGAGGGCTGCCGCGGAGGCGTAGGTGGAGATGTGGCCGCCAACGCCGATGCCCGGGCGCTGTGCGCGGTGCACCATGACGGCTGCGTTCCAGCGCATCCAGCGGCGGTAGCGCTTCTCAATTTGCTCGTCGCCAGGGAATTCCGGCTCGAGTTTGGTTGGGATGGTGTTCACCAGGTCCGTGGAGGACAGCGCCGGCAGTGGTACTCGCTTGGCGTTGGCGCGCTCAATGAGGCGAAGCATGAGGTAGCGGGCGCGCTCCGGGTCGGACTCCTCGAGCAGGCCGTCGAGGGAGTCCATCCACTCTTGGGTTTCCTCCGGGTCCGCGTCATGCAGGTAGGAAGCTACGCCTTCGCGCAGCGACAGGATATTCGTATCGACGTCAGAAGCGTTCTTCACGCGACCATCGATCATCTCGGTGTCCTTTTCGGCCACTTCAACCTCCTGGGTTCATCGGGGCAATACACCGACAAGGATACGTTCTTTTGCTCGCTAGTTCTTACATCGGATGGCTTTTGGTGAGACTAATTGTTGGTTTGTCGCCATTGAGCACGGTGGGGCGGTATGCTGACGTGCATTCGTACAACTACAACTGGAGGATTTAGACACTTGAGTGCCACAGGAGTGGACACCTACGCCGACCGTTTTGGGGTTGGCCCCGACCTTGTCGTTCAGGAGATCGGCTGGGGTGAGGATGCGGATTCGTCCATCTCGGAAGCCATCGAGGATGCCATCGGAGCAATGCTTCTTGACGACGACACCCTCGAGCCCTGCGACCTCGTCCTCCTTTGGTTCCGTGAAGGCGACGGTGACCTTGTCGATGAACTCGTCGACGCCACCCGCAACCTCGGCTCCGGTGGCCGCATCTGGCTGATGACGCCCGGCGCCGGCTTCCCGGGTGTTGTCGCACCGGGCCTGATCGCAGAGTCTGCCCAGTTGGCCGGTCTGCTGCAGACCAAGGCCGACCGCTTCGGCGACTGGCAAGGCTCTTGCCTCGCCGCCCCCAAGCGGTAGTTTCCGGCGTGTAACCTGCGGGTTTCCCGTTTTCGCTAATGCTTTGGTAGTGTTACCGGGCAGCGCGCCGTTAGCTCAGCTGGAAGAGCAACTGGTTTACACCCAGTAGGTCGGCGGTTCGAGCCCGTCATGGCGCACCAGGTCAAGGCCCCTCTTCGGAGGGGCCTTTTCGTAGCTTGGTGTGAGTCCGCAGGCTGGGGTTAAGGCGGGTTAAGGCTCAAAAAGTGTGTCTGCTATCGGCGTGACATTCTCATTAATGCTCTGCCGTTCATTGGGCGAAAGAATATGTTACCGTCATCTCACAAGGCGTCTTAAGTGAGCAAGAGCTCACAGGACATCTCGACAGAGCAAGCTCTCGCAGAATATTCTTAGAAAGAGGTTAGGAATGCGCCTACTCTTTAGAAGGGCATTGGCAGTTGCACTTTCGGTATCGGCGCTAGGAATCTCCTCCCCTACGACGGTAACGGCAAAGCCAATTGACGTCGCCGAGGCGCAGATGTTATTTGCCGAGGATTCGAACCTCACCGTGGCTGAAGAGGCATCTTTTAGGGCGATGGACAGGTATGTTGATTTTGAACATGCACGGTTTGATTATCGAGCAGCTCAGTCGGATCCAGACGTGGATTCCGGTGTACTGAATGAGTTCTCAGGAACTCTTCTTGCGCAAGGCTGGAATGTTGACGCGGACGAATCAGACCTAGCGATTCTTGAACGCGAAGCGGATGCTATCGAACCGGCTATTCAGTTTTACGATGCATGTCAAGGACGGAATGGGTTCCAAAAGCTACCACCCGGTGTCTTGCTAAATAGCTGCGCGGCATCTGCACTCCAGAATGCGTACGCCGCTGGCGCTGGTGTTGCCGCGTTAGCTGCGTTAATTACTGCAGAAACAGGTGTAGGCGGGGTTCTTGCTGGCGCTATTGCTGGAGTCTTAGCGGCGGAATCTGGCATTTTAGGCATCTGCGGTTCGTGGAATCGAGGAATTAGACTTTTCCCTGGTGGAATTTGTTGGTCACAGTAGGTATAAATGCGCTTGCTACGTGTTGTCATCGGTATCATTATCGCTATAGGTGTTATCCTGAGTATTATTCAGGTAGCACTTTCTGCGTGGTCTAATCCGATTTTGTCCGTAGGTCCCATTTTATCGATTACAGGTGCTCTAGCGGGCATTTTGTACGTAGTCTTGGTGAGATACCGTAAACGAGACAGAGGCTAGTATATTCAAATTCTTGCTTCCTGCGTGAGCCGCTACTCTATAACTACTATTTGAGCGTTAAGGGTCAAAAAGGGTGTCTAGCTCGGCGTGTCGCGAGGGTTAGATGTGGCCTTTTTGGATGCCGATTGAGTGGGTGTAGTTGGTGTCGATAGCGCCCTCGTAGAAGGCTGGTCGTCGAAGTTTCGTGGTCGGCTTGGTTCTCGTTTCGGGTCAGGGGGGATACTTTGGCCAGTTAGTCCTGACCCCAGTTGGGCTGCCCGGCGATCTCAACGGGGTCGTCAGGCAGTTCCGTTTTTAGGTAGAGCCACCAATCCAACATGCGGCGTTGATGTTCCCGGATCTTCCCCGGTGGGTGCGGGCCAGCAGTTTCAACTGGGCGTTGATTCCGCCTTCCGGCTGTTTGGTGGCTTTGATCCGGCTGGCGTCGAGCACACCGTCGGGTGGGGCGAGGTAGACCAACAGTAAGTTGCCCCGCCATAGGTGGTTGAGGCTGTTGTAGGCCTTGCGAGTGCGTTCATGAGTCCATGACCAGGCGCGTTGCCGTGTCGCCGGGTCGGTTGTGAACGTTTTCTGGTTCATCCAGTCACGGTAGATAGTGCCGTATTCGTGCAGTTGCGCACCCCACGCGGCCGCCTCGTCAAGATCGGTGATCTTCGTGAGGTTGAGCGCGATCTGGTAAATCGCTCGTCCTGCATCGGTGCGGGGACGTGCGGTGGTGTGCCGGCGCACCACGCGTTGGGCGTGGACGAGGCAGCGCTGCACTTTCGTTGTGGGCCAGCATGCCTTGATTGCGCTGGCAGCGCCTTGGCCGCCGTCAATGACAGGGATCAGGGGCGCGGGGATACGTTCGAGCAGTCGTTGGTAGTCGCGGGTGGTTTCACGTGTGCACCAGTGCCAAGCGATGACGTGATCCAAGGTGGCAGCAACAATCAAGCATCCGCCGGCGGTGTAGGTGCCGTCAAGAAAGACCTGGTCGTAGACCCAGCCTTCGTGCCCGATCGTGGGATCGGGGACATCAACTAGCCAGAAGTGTTCAAACCGGTGTTGCAGCGTACGCGGATGACATCCTGCTCCGGCGGCAGCGGTTTCCAAGCTCGCACCGGTTGTGAGGTGGGTGATAAATGCTGCGAAGGCAGCGGAGTTGGTGATATCGGGGAGCTGCTTGGTGGTGGAAGCGCCGCACATTTTGCACCGTCACCGGCTGCGGTTGGCGGAGGTCTTACCGTTGCGTTTCATTTCCCCACCGCATTGGCAGCGTGGTCTGTTCTTCGGCATTGATCAAGCCAACACCAGCCCCTACCACACGCTGCTGTCACCCCCCGGTTTTTCGTCACCATGGCGCGGATATAAGCCCCAGGAGCATATACTTTCAGGAAAACCCCCGATCATCTCAAACAAATCGACGAATCCAGACACACATTTTGTCGCTTAACCCGAACCGGTACCTAGAGCGATCGGTTCTCGATGGCGGCGAGGATGCCCAGTTCGAACGCCGGGGTGTTGCCGTCGAACTCCACGTCTGCGACGTCCCATTCGGAGAACTGCACCCGAGCGGAGCCGGTGGTGGCGGTGGGGGAGTCGGGGACGATGGAGATGTCGTGGAGAGAGTGGCCAAGCGCGGCGCAGGCTAAGCCGGCGCGGGCTGGCAAAGTACCGCCGTCGGACAGGGCGAAAAGGGGCTGGCCTTCGGGGTCGGTGAGAAGCGACAAGGTTGCGAAGGGGCGGTTGGCGAAGGCGACGGCGTGGTCGAAGGCGGCGTCTTCAATATCGGCAGGTTCGACGCCGGAGGCGGGGACGACGAAGGCGTCGGCGAGGGTGCGGAGGACGGAATCGAGCGACATCAAAACCCCTTCAGAGACCATGGGACAGAGTTAGCGTTCTTGTTCCTTATCGTAAGCCTTGGCCCACGGGTTGGTGCGGGAAGAACCGTAGCGCTGGCGGGAACGCGTAGGAGCCGCAGTCGGGGTCTGAGCGGACGGCGCCGGGGCGGTTTCTTCGCCGGGGACAGGGGAAGGCTCGGGGCCGCTGCCGGCCACGGTGTCGTCGTTAAGCAGTTGCTTCTGCTCCTCGACGTAGCGGCGGCGTTCGCGGCTTTCGGAGAACAGGAAGTAGAGCAGGGCGCCGGGGGCGGCGACGCCGAACAGGATCCACTGGAGGCCGTAGGAAAGGTGGTTGCCGGTTTCGAGTTGGGGCAGGGGGATGGCGGTGAGGGTGCCGGGTTGGTCTGAGAGTAGTTGGAGGTACGGCTCGACCATGTCCGCCCCCGCGTCGACTCCGGTCAGCTCCCCAACCTGGGTGGGGTTGATGGAGTGGACCATGTCGAAGCCCTGGTCGTGGATGGGCGCGGTCGGGTGGGTCGCTTCGGCGGCGCGCAGCATGCCAGTGATGGTGACGTCGCCGGTAGGTGCTGCGTCGATGTCCGGCACACCGGTGGAGCCTTCGGCGGGGACCCAGCCGCGGTTGACAAGGATGGTGCGGCCGTCGTCAAGCGTGAACGGCGTGAGCACCTGGAACGCAGGGGTGCGGTCGACGGAACGCAGGCGAAGCAACACGTCGTTGCCCGTGTAGTGGCCGGTGGCGACCACACGTGACCATTCGTCGGCGGGGGCGAGCGTGGTGCCGGGCAGGCGGTCCACCAGCGGTTCGGGATCGTGGTCGAACGCCGCGGAGATGTGTTCGTTGCGCTCGACTAACTGTTCGTTCTTGCCGAGTTGCCAGGGCGCGAGGAACGTGAAGGCAAAGTAGGAGAAAATGCCGACGACGATCGCCGCGATGATCCAGCCGGGGTTGAGCAGTTGGCGCCACCACGGCTTTTGGGAGGACTTGTTGGCATTCACGCCCACTTAGCCTAGCTGATCGCGCACCCAGCGGATAATGCCGTCGGCGGCGGCTTCGATCTGCTCGCGCACCACGGTGAAGCCCTCGGGCCCGCCGTAGTACGGGTCGGCAACGCCAGCGCCCTCAGGTGCGGCGGGGTCGAAGGAGCGCAGCAGACGGACCTTGTCTTCGGGCACGCCGCGCACGACCAACTCCGACACGTGGTTGGTGTCCAGCGCGACGATCAGGTCGGCTTGCTCCTGCTCGTAGCCAAACTGTTGGGCGCGGTGGGCTTCGCCGTCGTAGCCGTGGTTGGCCAGTTCGCGCCGGGCGCGTTCGTCGGCTTTGTGGCCGACGTGCCAGTCGCCGATGCCTGACGACGACACGCGCACCGCATCGCCCAGTCCCGCGTCCTCCAATTTGGAGCGCACGATGACCTCCGCCATCGGGGAGCGGCAGATGTTGCCAGTGCAGACGAAATCAATATGCAGCACGGATGATCCTTTCCAACTCGGTCGCGTCCGATGCTACGTAGGTCGCCTCGTCCCATTCGGGTGTGGCACCGTAACCCCAGGTCACGGCAACACTCGGGATGTCGAAGGTGGTGGCGCCGGTGAAGTCGTGGGTGCGATCCCCAATCATCAGGGGACGTTTTGGCGCGACGTTGTCCAGCACGTACCGGATCACGTCGGCCTTCTTGGCGCGTACGCCGTCGTTAGATGCAGCGCCCAAAAAGTCGATGTGTTCGAGCATCCCTGCGCGCTCGAGGGCGGCTCGCGCGAAGCGTTCGCTTTTCGACGTCGCCGTGCACACCCCAAAACCTTCCCCCTTCAACCTGGCCAGCAGGTCGGCCATGCCGTCGAAAACCTCGAAGCGTTGCCAGCCTTCGGTGGACATGTAGGCGGAGTAGGCCTGCATGGCTTGTTCGACCTGGTCAGGCGACATGCCGAGCGCGCGCATCGATTCCGGCATCGGTGGCCCGGGGATGCGTTTGATGAACTCCTCGTCCGGTTTATCCCAGCCCACGGCCTCTAATCCGAGGAGGAATCCGTGGCGGATGCCGGGGAATGAGTCGATGAGGGTGCCGTCGACGTCGAAAAGCAATGTGGTGTTCACACCTCACCACTGTTCCAAATTTGTAGGCTGGCTGCCATGACTGCTGTGACTGTGCAAGACGTTGTTGATGCCCTCGAGGCTGCCTACCCGCCGGCGTTGGCGGAAAGTTGGGACCAGGTTGGCCTGGTTTGCGGTGATCCGGATGCTGAGGTGACCAAGGTTGCGTTCGCGTTGGATTGCACGCTGGAGGTCGCCGAACGGGCCGTGGCGCAGGGTGCGCAGTTGCTCGTTGTGCACCACCCGTTGCTGCTGCGTGGGGTGCATTCAGTGGCGGCGAATACCCCGAAGGGCAAGGTTATCCACACGTTGCTGGCTGGCGGCTGCGCGCTGTTCGCTGCGCACACGAACGCCGATTCAGCGCGCCCGGGTGTGTCGGACAAACTCGCCGAACTCGTCGGCATCACCCCAGGGCGTCCGATCAAGCCGGTGCTTCTCGACGCCACCGACCGCTGGGGCGTCCACGTCCCGCCAGCGGATGTCGACGCCCTGAAGCGTGCCCTGTTCGAGGCCGGCGCGGGCGAGATTGGCAACTACCGCGAGTGCGCCTTCACCACCGAGGGCACCGGCGAGTTCACCCCGGTCGAGGGCGCTGACCCCACCGACGGCACGGTCGGCGAGCACTACACCGCACAGGAATTGCGGGTGGAGTTTGTGGCGCCGGCGAGGTTGCGGCGTGGGCTCGTCGATACGCTGCGCGCGCACCATCCGTACGAGGAGCCGGCGTTCGACATCGTGCAGGTGGAGCACACCGCGGATCTGGACAACGCGACGGGCCTCGGGCGCATCGGCACGCTCCCGGAGCCGATGACCCTGCGCGAGTTCACCCAACAGGTGGCCAACGCCCTGCCGGAGACTGCCTGGGGTGTGCGCGCCGCCGGCGACCCGGACCAGATCGTGCAAAAGGTCGCGGTGTCCTCCGGCTCCGGCGACTCGTTCCTTTCGGATGTGTCCAAACTCGGTGTAGACGTGTATGTCACCTCCGATTTGCGCCACCACCCGGTCGACGAGCACCTGCGCGCTGGTGGGCCTGCCGTGATCGATACCGCCCACTGGGCCAGCGAGTTTCCCTGGACCGAGCAGGCAGAGAGTATCGTGGCCCCTCTAGGCGTGGACACCGAGATCCTGCACATCCGCACGGATCCCTGGACCGTGTCCGCGCACCCCGCGAACTAAAGGAGTACCGATGCACCTATCCCAAGACCTGCAACCCGTCCTCCTGGAGCTCGCGCTCGCCGACGCCGCCAAGGGCCAGACGCGCGTTCGTCCCGAAGTCCAAGAGCTACAGAAGCTTCTCGACGAACGCACGCGCATGACCGAGGCTTCCGCCTCCGCCCAACTGGCCGTGGATGACATGGAACTAGAAATCCTGCGCATCCAGGAAGACGAGCGGAAACTGAAGAAGCGCGAACTCGACGACAAGCGCCAGCTCAGTGCAGAGACCGACCCGGAGCGTCGCAAGGACCTGGAGCACGACCGCTACGCCGCGAAGTCGCGCATCGCGGACCTGCTCTACGAACTCAAGGAAGCCCACAACGAGATCGCTGCGCTGCGCAACAACCGCGACATTCACGCCGCCCGCGTCGATGAACTCAACCGCAAGGTCGAGGCCGCCCAGCGCGCCGTCGATGCGTTGCCGGAAGAAGAAGCGGTGGACACCGACGCGCTGCGTTCCCGCCTGCCGGAGGACGTGCTGAAGGCGTACGACGACATCGGCGCCGCCAAGTTCAACGGCCGCGCCTGCGGCGGCTGCTTCATCCAACTCCCGCCGTCCGAGCGCGCCGAAGTACTCGCCGAGCCGGAGGACACCCTGCCGGCCTGTCCGAACTGCGGCACCCTGCTGGTGCGCGTGAACCCGGCCACCGACGAGGTGTAAATGCAGGTCAAGATGTACTGCGACGGCGGCTCCCGCGGAAACCCGGGGGTCGCCGGATCCGGCTCCGTGGTCTACGACGCCGACGGCGAAACCCTCGGTGAGATCGCGTATGTGGTGGGCAAAAAGTCCACCAACAACGTCGCCGAATACTACGGACTGATCCGCGGGCTGGAGGCGTCGCGCGAGGTCGGCGCTACGCGGGTGGACGTCTTCATGGACTCCAAGCTCGTTGTCGAGCAAATGACTGGCCGGTGGAAAATCAAACACCCGGACATGCAACAGCTCGCCCGGGAGGCCCGCGACCTGGCCTCCTCCTTTGAGAAGGTCACCTACACCTGGGTTCCGCGCGCGAAGAACAAGAAGGCCGACGAGTTGTCCAACGTGGCAATGGACGCCGCCGCGCGCGGTGACAGGCCGGGTATTGTGAAGGGCACCGGCGTGTGGGTTGGCGGTGGCAAGGCTTCGGGCCAGGCTGAGAAGCCTGAGGAGAGGCCGGTCGTCGAGAAGAAAAAGCGCGATGCTGCTGGCCACTGGGCTGGAAACTCCGAACCGCGAACGCGGTTCATTCTGCTGCGGCACGGGCAGACGCAGCACTCGGCTGAGATGCGTTTTTCCGGCGTGTCCAACCCAGACCTCACCGATATCGGCCGTGAGCAGGCGAAGCGTGCCGCAGAGGCACTGCGCAGCTTCGGGCGCATTGATGCCATCGTCGCCTCCCCGCAGACGCGCGCTCAGCAAACCGCGCAGTTCGCAGCCGACCTGCTTGGCCTGGAAATCCGGACCGACGAGGGCTTCCGCGAACTCGACTTCGGCGACTACGAAGGGCTGACCCGCGACGAGGCGATTGCGAAGGGTGAGGATACGTATGCGACGTGGCAGGAATCGCCAAACAACGCGCCCCCTGCCGGCGAATCGCTGACGGCGTTTCACCGCCGCGTCACCCGCGCCCGGCTGAAACTGCAGGAGCGCTACGAAGGCCAGAACGTCCTGGTGGTCACCCATATGACCCCGATTAAATCCATGGTCCGACAGGCTCTCGGCGCGAATGCTGAGTTGTTCAAGCACCTGTTTTTGGACCTGGCAAGCATCTCTGTCGTGGACTACTTCGGCGAATTCGGTGTAGTTCGCTGCGTGAACGACGTCGCCCACCACCGCGGGTAGGCCTGCTGCTGCGCAGCGGCCACCAACGCCGCCTTCAAAACCACACGAAAAGCACAGTCAACCCAACGTTCGGGGGTGTGTGGGGTGTGGCGCTATTGACCTAACACTCAGCTGCGGTTTAGGTTGTTCTGCACATGGTGCAAACGTTTGCACGCATCAGTAGCACCCAACAAGATCCGGACACACACGGAGGAACCCATGGCGGGACGGGCCACGTTGCGCGAGGTTGCGCTCGACGCGGGCGTGTCGCCGTCCACGGTGTCGCGGGCGCTGGCGGGAAACCCAGCGATCTCGAAACGGACCCGGGACCGGGTGTTTCATTCCGCGGCGAAGTTGAATTATGTGCCGAATCTCCAGGCGAGGGGGCTGCGCTCGGCAGCGTCGACAGCCGTGGGGCTGACCATCCCGAGCCTTGTCAATCCGTTTTTTGCCCAGATGGCGGCGTCGATTCAGCAGGCGGCGGACACCGATGGTTTTTCGGTGATGATTGCTACGACCAACGAGGACGCCGGCCAACTCGACGCCGCCTTGCAAACGTTTAGCGGCCAGCAACTCGCCGGGGCGATCATCGTGCCGTCGATGCATAGCGCGCCGATGGTGCAGTCGCTACTGGACCGGGGCCAGCGGATTGTGCAGGTGGATCGGGTGCTGCCGGGGCTGGAGGTGCCGTCGGTGATTACGGACGCGCGGCCTTCCATAAGCAAGGCCGTCCAGCACCTCAAAGAGAACGGCCACTCGCAGATCGGTTACATCGCGGGACCGTCGAGTACGTCGACGGGGCTACAGCGCCTGGAAGGCTTCCACGACGCGATCCGCGAAACCCCAGAGACGAACGGTCTGATCTTCCGCGGCGGCTACAGCAGCGCGGAGGGCTTTGCAGGCGCTACTGACCTGCTCAAACGTGGCGCGACGGCGATTATCGCGGGGGATTCCATGATGACGGTCGGCGCGCTGCAGTACGTCCTGGACCACAAGATTGGTCTGGGCGAGGACCTCGCGCTGGTTGGGTTTGATGACCAGCCGGCATTTCAGATGCAGCCCGTTCCGTTGACGGTAATTGAGCAACATGTGGAGGACGTCGGCAGACGTGCGTGGGAGAAGATCGCCGCGCTGATCCGCGGGGAGCCGACCTCGCAGCACGAGGTGTTACCCACCACATTGACTATCCGAGAATCCAGCAATTTCAACTTCACTCCAAGGAGGTGCAGCAGATGACCACAGCGGTAAAACCCCTGATCAGGTTGGACGGCATTTCGAAGTCGTTCGGGCCGATCAACGTGATTGATAACGTCTCGCTCGCGGTCGAGCCGGGTCGCGTGCTTGCGCTGCTCGGCGAGAACGGCGCGGGTAAATCCACGCTGATCAAGATGATGTCGGGCGTGTATCAGCCCACCTCGGGGCGCATTCTTATCGACGACCAACCGGTCACCCTGCCCGACACCAAGGCCGCAGAAGCGCACGGTATTGCCACGATCCATCAAGAGTTGAACCTGGTGCCGACGCTGTCGGTGGCAGAAAACATCACGCTCGGGCGCACGCCGCGCCGGGCAGGGTTGGTGAACTTCAAGGAGATGCGCCGCATCGCCGCTGAAGCCATCGACCGCATCGGCCTGAAGGTGGACCTGGACACGCCGGTCGGCGAGCTCGGTATTGCGCGCCAGCAGTTGGTTGAGATTGCAAAAGCATTGTCGATGGATGCGCAGGTGTTGATTCTCGACGAGCCCACCGCCGCGCTTACCGGCCACGAGGTTGACCAGTTGTTCATGGTGGTCGACGACTTGAAGGCCAACGGGGTGGGCATGGTGTTCATCTCGCACCACTTAGACGAGATCGCACGCATCGCCGACAGTGTGGCGGTGCTTCGCGACGGCAACTTCGTCGCCGAAGTCCCCGCCACCACTCCAGAGGCGGAACTCGTGCGCTACATGGTCGGCCGCGACATCGAGGACCAGTACCCGAAGGTGGACAAAACCATCGGCGAGCCGCTGCTCACCGTGGAAAACCTCACCTCGGAGGGCAAGTTCAAGGACGTCTCCTTCGAGATCCGCGCCGGCGAGGTCGTCGGCCTGGCGGGTCTTGTCGGCGCGGGCCGCACTGAGGTCGTACGCGCGATCGCGGGTGCCGACCACGTCGATTCCGGCACCGTTGCCATCAACGGCGAGCCGCTCCCGTCCGGCTCCGTCGCTCAGGCGATCAAGCGCGGCATCGGCCACGTGCCCGAGGACCGCAAGGCGCAAGGCCTCGTGCTTGGTGCCACGGTGGGGGAGAATATTGGCCTGGCCACGTTGCGGTCGTCGTCACGCGCGGGGATTGCGGATGTGCGTGGTCAGCGCAAGCGTGCGGATGACGTCGCAAAGCAATTGCGCGTGCGCATGGCCGGCATCGACCAGGAGATCCGCAACCTGTCCGGCGGCAACCAGCAAAAGGCCGTGTTCGGTCGCTGGGTGCTGGCGGGCTCGAACATTTTGCTTCTCGACGAACCCACGCGCGGTGTCGATGTCGGCGCCAAAGTGGAGATCTACAACATCATCAACGACATCACCCAGGCCGGCGGCGCGGTGCTCATGGTGTCCTCGGAACTGCCCGAGGTCATCGGCATGTCGGATCGCATCCTGGTGATGTCCGGCGGCCGCATCGCAGGCGAACTGCCCGCGGGTGCCACCCAGGACGAGATTATGGCGCTGGCGGTGTCCAACGTCGAAGACCACGTCGAAACACTGACAGAAACGGAGGCCCGCGCATGACGGGAACGACTACGGATGAGCGCTTGAGTACTCGCCAGCGCGTCATCAACTGGATCATGAACAACGGCGCGCTCGTCGGCCTGATCGTGCTGTGCATCGCGCTGTTCATCGCCACCCCGCACTTTTTGACGGTCAACAACCTGATCAACGTGGGCGTGCAGGCCGCCACCGTGGCCATTTTGGCGTTCGGCATGACGTTCGTCATCGTCACCTCTGGCATTGACCTGTCGGTCGGCGCGGTAGCGGCGCTCAGTGCCATGGTCTCGGCGCACTTCTTCGTCGAGGCAGGCCTGCCCGGTTGGATCACGCTGATCGCGGGCCTGCTCACCGGCTTTGCTGCCGGCGCGGTCAGCGGTATCGCCACCGCCTACGGCAAACTCCCGGCGTTCATTTCCACCCTGGCCATGATGTCCATTGCCCGCGGTGCGACCCTGGTGATCTCCCAGGGCTCGCCGATGGCCACCGCCGACGAGGTGAACTGGCTCGGCTCCAACGCCGGCAAGTTCCCTATCCCGATTCTGATGATGCTGCTGGCCGGCGTGCTGTGCTGGTTCATCCTCTCGCGCACCGTGCTGGGTCGTTCCATGTACGCCATCGGCGGCAACGAGGAGGCCGCGCGCCTGTCCGGTATCCCGGTCAAGCGTGTGCTCGTCGCCGTGTACGCACTCAGCGGCCTGTTCGCCGCGCTTGCCGGTTTGGTCATGGCGGGCCGCCTGTCGTCCGCGCAGCCGCAGGCCGGTGTGGGCTACGAACTCGACGCGATTGCCGCCGTGGTCATCGGTGGTGCGTCGCTGGCCGGCGGCACCGGTAAGGCCACTGGCACGCTTGTCGGCGCGATCCTGCTCGCCGTGATCCGCAACGGTCTGAACCTGCTCAATGTCAGCTCGTTCTGGCAGCAGATCGTCATCGGCGTGGTCATCGCAGCAGCCGTCGGCTTCGACGTGCTGCGCAAGAAGACCACCGTTTAACCCCTGAATTAGACCCCCTTTTCACAACTTCAAGGAGAACCCGAAATGTCTTTCGCTCGTAAGGCCACCGCCATCGTTGCTGCTGCGGCGATGACCCTGTCGCTTTCCGCCTGCAACCGCGACTCCGCCGACGAGGGCGCGGTCACTCTGGCGCTGTCCACCCAGACCAACCCGTTCTTCGTCCAGCTTCGCGACGGCGCCCAGGAGAAAGCCGACGAGCTCGGCATCGCCCTGAACGTCCAGGATGCATCGGACGACGCTGCGACCCAGATCGACCAGCTCAACAACGCGATCACCTCCGGCACCGACGCCGTGATCGTCAACCCGACCGACTCCGATGCCGTCGTCCCGGCTGTCGAGGCCCTGAACAACGCCAGCATCCCGGTCATCGCCGTGGACCGTTCCTCCAACGGCGGCGACGTCGCCTCCTTCATCTCTTCCGACAACGTCGCCGGCGGCAAGCAGGCAGCCGACGAGCTGGCCAAGGCCATCGGCGAAGAGGGCGAGATCCTGATCCTGCAGGGCATCGCCGGCTCCTCCGCCTCTCGCGACCGCGGTAAGGGCTTCAAGGAGGGCATTGCCAACTACCCGAACATCAAGGTTGTCGGCGAGCAGACCGCCAACTTCGACCGCACTGAGGGCCTGAACGTTGCCACCAACCTGCTGCAGGCCTACCCGAACGTGAAGGCCATCTTCGCGGAGAACGACGAGATGGCTCTCGGCGCTATCGAGGCGCTTGGTGATCGTGCCGGTAAAGATGTGAAGGTCATTGGTTTCGACGGCACCATCGACGGGCTCAAGGCAGTCACCGACGGCCGCATGCACGCCACCATCGCTCAGCAGCCGGGTGAGCTCGGCGCCCGGGCGGTTGAGGAGGCAGCGAAGCTGCTTCGCGACGAAGACGCCACCGCCATCGTCCCGGTCGACGTTGTCACCGTGACCAAGGAAAACGTAGGCGACTTCGAGTAATGCGCAAGACAGGCATTCTCAACGCCCAACTGGCCCGCGCGATCAACGGCCTCGGCCACACCGACACCTTCGCTGTAGCGGACTGCGGCCTGCCCATCCCCGCCGGGGTAGAGGTCGTGGACCTCGCGCTGGTCTTCGGCGTGCCCCGCTTTGCCGATGTCGTCGAAGCGATTCTGGATGAGGTTGTGGTGGAAGGTGCGGTCGTCGCTACGCAAGCGCCCGATGAGGTCGCATTACTTTGCGACGACCCCACCCGCGTCGACCACGAACACCTCAAACAGGCCCTTGCGGACTGCAAGTTCGTGGTCCGCACGGGGGAGACGACCCCGTACGCCAACATCATCTTCCGCAGCGGGGTCCCGTTCTAACCCGGCGTGTTTGTGGCGGTTCCGCTCTCACGCCCTAAAGGCGTATGCTTTAGACCGCGAATGAGCCGGCCGGGCGGCCGCGGCGGCGCGAACCACCTCAGCATTGAGGCAGGCGCACGTCGAGGAAAGTCCGGACTCCACACGGCACGGTGGTTGCTAACAGCAACCCGGAGCGATCCGCGGGAAAGTGCAACAGAGAGTAGACCGCCCCGCCTTGTGCGGGGTAAGGGTGAAAGGGTGCGGTAAGAGCGCACCGGCATGCGTGGCAACACGTGTGGCCAGGTAAACCCCACCGGGAGCAAGGCAAGAACCCCTGCGCGTGCGCAGAGGTCGTCGGATGTGATGAGGCTGCCCGCCCAGTCCGAAGGTAGCTGCTTGAGGCACCCAGCGATGGGTGACCCAGATGGATGGTCGCCACCCCGCTTGCGGGGGACAGAATCCGGCTCATAGGCCGACTCATTCGCCCACTTCGTGGCACGATGGCGTTTTATGAAGCTCTACGCCGCACCCCTGAACTTCCGCGCCATTGCGCGCGAATTCGACGTGCCCACCGACTTTGCGCCATCGTTGCACGCAGAGGCCTCGGAGTTGGTGGACCGTTTCGCAGATGTGCGTATCGACGCCCGCGATATCCCCTTTGTCACCATCGACCCGGCCGGCTCTAAAGATTTGGACCAGGCCGTGTTCGTGGAGCAGCGTGCCGGTGGCGGGTACCGGGTGCGGTATGCGATTGCGGACGTGGCGGCGTTCGTGGACAGTGACTCCGCTGTGCACGAGGAGTCGCTGCAGCGCGGCCAGACGATCTACCTGCCCGACGAGCCGGCACGCCTGCACCCGGAGGAAGTGTCCGAAGGGTCGGCGTCGCTGCTGCCGGACGTGGATAGGCCCGCCGTGCTGTGGACCTTCGACGTGGACGGGGAAGGGGAGGTCGAGTCAGCCCACGTCGAGCGCGCCCTTGTTCACTCGGTGGCGCGCCTGGACTACGAGGGCGTGCACGCCTCCTTGGAGGATGGTTCCGTGCACCCCTCGATTGCGTTGTTGCCGGAGGTTGGCCGGTTGCGTCAGCAGTCGTCGCTACGCAGGCACGCGATCAACCTGCGTGTGCCGTCCGTGCGCGTGGCCCGCGACGGAGACGCCTACGAACTCGCCATTGAGCCGCGCCACCCGATCATGGACTACAACTCGGAGATCTCCCTGCTCACCGGCATGGTTGCAGGCCAGATGATGGTGGACGCCGGCGTGGGGTTCCTGCGTACCCTCCAGCCGGCGTCAGCGGAAAGCGAGGCCGAGTTCCGCCGCGAGGCCCGCAACCTGGGCTTCGACGTCACCGGCGACATTGGCGAGTTCTTGGCCGGCGTGGACGCGGACACCCCGCACGGCATGGCCGTCATGCGCGAAGCTCAGAAACTCCTGCGCGGCTCCGGCTACGTCGACCTGTCCAAGGACGCTCCCGAGGTCCACGCCGGGATCGGTGGCTACTACGCCCACGTTACGGCGCCGCTGCGCAGGCTTATCGACCGCTTCGCCACCGAAGTCTGCCTCGCCATCTGCGCCGGCACACCCGTGCCGGAGTGGGTCACGCGCGACGCCGCACGCATGCTGAAAACCATGGGACGCTCCTCCCAGTTGGCCAACACCGTGGAAAAGGCCTGCCTGCATCTGACCGAAGCGACGGTGCTCGAGCCGTGGGTAGGCCACAACTTCGACGGTGTGACGCTGAAATCCGGCGAGGAGCAGTCCCGCGTGTTCATCGTCGACCCGCCAGTGCTTGCCCCTTCCGCCGGTGCGCCCGAGGAAGGCGTATCCACGAAGTTCTCACTCGTGCACGCCGACATCGACGCCCGCGAGGTCGGCTTCGCCTGGCCCGCGGACTAGCGCTGCGGTCCAGGCGAGTGCTTAGTCCTCGAGGCGGGCGACCTCACCCGGGGTGATCTCCACGACCTCGAGGTCCTTCGCCATGGTGGCGGCGAACTCGTCGGCGGCTTGCACCGGCACGAACGCAATCACCGCGTCGGAGGTACCCGTGGCGGCTGGGCGGGCGGCGACGGCACCACGCTCGCGCGCCAGGGCGACCAGCGCGTCCGGGGTGGTCAGGTCGTGGGCCTCGGACGGGGAGTTCAGCAGCGTGAACAGCTCGTTGGCGCGCCGGGAGCGCAGCGCCTTGGCGGCGGCAAGGGAGCGCAGCGTTTCGGTTTCGCAGAACTGCACCCACTGGCGGGCGACGTCGGGATCGGGTGCGGTCTCGTCGCCAACGGAGCGGCGTGCCTCGACCCACTGGACGACGCGGTTGGTGGCGTCGGGCAGTTGGCGAAGGGATTCGACGCCGAAGTTGGAGCAGGCGGCGTCGATAAACTCGCGGCGGTTCGCAATCGCCTTAGTCTGCACGTCGTACGGCTTGCCCAGTTCCTTGGCCAGGGAGAACACGCGCACGCCGTGGCGGGCGGGGTGGGGCGCTTCGGTCAGTGACCCGTCGGCGTAGTCGAGAACACTTACGCCTGTGCCACCGCCACGCAGGGCCACGGAGTGGCGAGCGCGCAGCACCGCCAGCGATGAGTAGGTGGCTACGGCGTGCGAGCAGATCTCCGCGAGCCGGGTGCGGAAGGGTGCGGTATCGATGTCGCCGTGACCGCCCGCCAACGCCAGCGCGATCGCGGCGTCCGCGGCGTACAGCGAACCGAGGCCGGCACCGAGCGGCACGTCGGATTCCACCGTGATGTCCAGGCCCGCCGTCTCACGCGAGAGCACCTGGCGTTGGATCAGCGACTGCACCAGCCCGGTCCAGCGGCGCGCGAGCGGGTCCTGAATCTCGTCCTCGTGCAGCGCGGCCAGGGTTGTTTCGGCGGTGAACTCGCCGAAGGGGCCGTGGGCGGTGAGGGCGATGGTGTCGTCGTCACGCGGGCTCGCCGCAGCAGCTGCACGTAGCGACGACGTCCCAGCCAACGTCACACCACCAAAGTGGTCAACGTTCTCGCCGATCAACACCCACGTCGCCGGTGCGGATGCCACATGTCCGCTGCCTGGGTGATCTGCGCGGACGCGCTGGGCGGGGGAAGTTTTGGGGGTTTGAAATGCTGCCATTACACGCTCCTTAACGGCCACCACACTACCAACCGTCTCGGTAGGGTAGGGGCGGTAAAAGCAACGAACATAAAGGAGCAGATCATGGCTGACGAGCAGTACTACTACAACCCGTCCACCGGCGAGGTCACCCAGGGCAAGGAAGCATCCTGGGATAACCGCATGGGCCCGTACGCCACGCGCGAGGAAGCCGAAAATGCGCTGGCGATTGCGGCGCAGCGCAACAAAGCAGCGGATGCCGCCGACGAAGCCGACGATGACTGGGGCGAGACCCCTTCTTGGGAGAAGTAATCCCCGCCGGGCCGTGTCTTACGGCTTGATCTTCTTAAACGCCTTGCGCACTTCGCGCACGGTGTCGTCGTAATCGCGAAGCGACGCCTCGCCGCGGTCGAGTTCGCGCTGGTAGAGCATGCCGTAGGAGAAGGTGTCCTCGCCGCGCTCGCGGGCCTCGTTAGCGAGCCGCTCGATGCGCTCGCGTGAGGTCACCGCGTCCTGGAAGTCACCCAACTGGCTTTGCAGCGCCTTGCATGCCTTAGCCAAACGCCCTGCCTTCAGGCCTGCTTCCTGTGCTGCGACGGCGGAGTAGCGCAACTTCTTGGCAGCCTTGCGCACGTCGTGGACGTAATTCTCGCGCTCGTGCAGCGGCAGGGTGGTGTCGTCGTAGTATTCGGCGACCTTCTTGTGGCGCTTCTTCAACTTCTTGTAGCCGCGCTTGAGGTGGTCGTAAAGGACCTCCTTGGATTGCTTCTTCTCCGACTTGGCGCCGTCATCATCCCCAGCGCCGTCACCAACCGCCACTGGCGGCTCCGCCAGCAGGGCATCTACGGCATCCAGCAGCGACATGAACCGCTCGGAGTCCAGCATTTCCACAATGTCGGCGTGGGCGGCCTCGTAGTCGCGTCGCATGTCGTTTGCGATGTGGGTGCGCGCGGTGTCGTCGATAAGACCAGACTCGTCGGAATCCAGCAGGGCGAGGAAACGCTCCTCCACGACCTCCGCATCGCGTGCCACTCCGAGCACGCCGGCGGAGTACTTCAGTTCATCCTCCAGTGTTGCTAGTGCTTCGCCTTCGAGGATGCCCTCGAACGTCTCCAGTAGGGAGCGCATCTCGCGGGTGGCCACGCGCAGTTGGTGGACGGAATCGAACTCATCGGCGCGCACGCGCGGTTCCCAACCCACGATCGCATCGCGCTGTTTGCGTAGCGACGACACCACCGCCGCCGCCGGCGTCCCCTCCTCAACTTCGCCTTGGACGTGTGGGGGCAGGGGAGCGGACTTGATCGAATCCCCAAGCGCCGTGGCCAACTTCGACGGCGAGGAGGACTTCCGTGCACCCGCGGAGATCAGGAAGGAACCTGCCTGGGTAATCAGGTCATCGCCCGCCTCGGTGCCCGCAAGGGCGTCGGCGAGCTCGAGCTCCCATTCGCGCCAGGTGGTGCGCTCACCACCGGGAAGAAGGGACCAGGCGGTGACGTGGTCGTCGCAAAACTCCGCAACCGGGCCATCTTGGCCTGCAAGCGTGATCTCCACGCGGCGGTTATCCACCTGTGCGATCGGCTCGAGCGCTTCCGTGCGCACAATGGCGCGAACCTGGGACAGGAGGGCGTCGGGCACGGTCGTGGGGTCGTCGAGAGGCATGCGCACCTCCTTGCGGCCATCTTCCTGCGGCAACTTGATGTGCCAGCCATCATCCGAACCGCCGGTGCGACGACGCAGCGTGATCTTGGAACGCGTCAGGCGCAGATCGGCCGTGTCGTAGTAGACCGCAGACAGGTTGTGCTCCTGCGTGGACTCAATCGACGTCACCCCCGGCAGTTGAATGAGATCAGGAATGCCGGTGTCCTCATCCACCGCCAACTTGATCTCCACCTCAAGGAAGTTTTGTGGTGCCTGTTCAGCCTGTTCGGACATGGTGCGTGTGTTCTCCTCACCGACGCGGGTTCGACATGTGATCGACGCAGTTTCAGCGCATGTAATGCCTCCGAGTCTAGCGCGCACGCCGATTTGCGCTTGGCCCGTTTTCGAATCGCGGCGCCCGCTACAGTTATGTGCCATGAGCGCCCAAACCGACAACGTGCTGCGACTCGTCGAGCAGCAAGACATTGCATTTATCCGCCTGTGGTTCACCGATATTTTCGGCTCGCTGAAAACGGTGATGATGTCGCCTGCGGAACTCGAGAGCGCTTTCGAGGAAGGCGTGGGGTTTGACGGCTCCTCCATCGAAGGCTTCTCTCGCGTCTCCGAGTCGGACACGTTGCTGCGCCCGGACCCGTCGACGTACCAGCCGTTGCCGTTCGATGAGGACTCTGGTCTGCAGACCGCGCGCATGTTTTGCGACATCACCATGCCCGACGGCGGCCCGCTGTTCGCGGATCCGCGCCAGGTACTACGCCGCCAGATCAACAACGCCCGCGACATGGGATTCGAGTTTTTGGCTAGCCCCGAAATCGAGTTCTACGTGGTCAAACCCGGCCAGGGCGACCAGCCACCAACCCCTGCGGACAAGGGCGGCTACTTCGACCAGGCCAAACGCAACGAGGCCCCGCGCTTGCGTCGGATGGCGGTATCCGCGCTGGAGTACATGGGCATTGTCACCGAGTTCTCCCACCACGAGGGATCCCCAGGCCAGCAGGAGATCGACCTGCGCCACACCGACGCGCTGACCATGGCGGACAACATCCTGACCTTCCGCTATCTGGTCAAGACCGTCGCGGAGATCAACGGGGTGCACGCAACATTTATGCCTAAGCCGTTCGCGGACCTTGAAGGCTCGGCGATGCACACGCACTTCTCCCTGTTCGAAGGCGACACTAACGCGTTCCACGATCCTGATGACGAAATCAGCCTGTCTGCCACCGGCCGCCAGTTCATCGCCGGCATCATCGAGCACGCCAGCGAAATCTCCGCGGTGACTAACCAGTGGGTGAATTCGTACAAGCGCCTCCAGTTCGGCTCCGAAGCGCCCACCGCCGCGACCTGGGGCATTTCGAACCGTTCCGCGATGGTGCGCGTGCCCACCTACCGTCTGCACAAAGCGGAGTCGCGCCGGGCGGAGGTGCGCTCGCTGGATTCGGCCTGCAACCCATACCTGGCATACGCAGCCATCCTCGCCGCTGGCCTGAAGGGGATCGAGGAGGGCTACGAGCTCGACGAGCCGGCACGCGACGACGTGTTCGCCCTGACCCGCCGGGAGCGCCGCGCGATGGGCTACCGGGACCTGCCGACCTCTCTCGATCAGGCGTTGCGCCACCTGGAGCGCTCCGAGTTCATGGCGGAAGTGCTTGGCGAGCAGGTCTTCGAATTCTTCCTACGTGCAAAATGGCAGGAGTGGCACGAGTACACCTCGAAGATCACCCCGTGGGAGATCGAAACGGGGATTGATTTGTAGTGAAGCCCGCGAAACTTGGCCTGACCAGCCCGCGCGCCGCCGAGGATTTAGCCGAGCTCGGTTTTGACACCGAGGAGCTCGGCTACACGTTGGCGGGTTCCGCAGATCCGGATCTGGCGCTGAACAACGCCTACCGCCTGCACGGGGCGCTGGATTCGTGGGACGAGCTGCTTGCCGAACTGCGCGTGAACTCGATCTTCCGCACGCGCTTCTTCGCCCTGCTCGGTGGCTCGACCGCGCTGTCGGATCACCTCATTGCCAATCCTGAGCAGTGGCGTTTGCTTTGCGACGACCTCCCGTCCCGCCCCGACATGTTCCGCACCATGCTCGGCGCGGTTGGCGTGGATGCGGACGGGCCGGGCCTGTATAGGGCTGAGGTGGGTGAGGTTGGCGTCGCAAAGCAAAAGCTCCGCACCGCGCATCGCAACCTGGTGATGCGCGTTGCAGCCGCAGACCTGGCCGGCACCTTCGCCGCGGTGAAGGGCTTCGGCGAGGGCGAACCAATGACGTACGCCTACACCACGGACCGGCTCACGGACCTGGCGGATGCGGCGCTCACGGCGGCACTTGCGGTCGCGGTGCGGGAAGTCTACGGCGACGAGGACATCGACGCTGACCTGGCCGTGATCGCCATGGGCAAGTGCGGCGCGTGGGAGCTGAACTACATCTCGGATGTGGACGTCGTGTTCGTCGCCGAGCCTGTGACCACCAAGATCACGCGCGTGGCCAGCGAGATGATGCGCATCGGCTCCGCCTGCTTCTTCGAAGTGGACGCGAACCTGCGGCCCGAAGGGGCAGCCGGAGCCCTGGTGCGCACGCTTGATTCGCACGTGGCGTACTACAAAAAGTGGGCGCAGACCTGGGAGTTCCAGGCACTGCTCAAGGCCCGTCCGATGACCGGATCGATGGATCTGGGCCAGGCGTATTCGGACGCGTTGTCGCCGCTGGTGTGGGAGGCGTCCCAGCGCGACTCCTTCGTCGAAGACGTCCAAGCCATGCGCCGCCGCGTGCTGGAGAACGTGCCCGCGGACGTGCGCGACCGCGAACTCAAACTCGGCCCCGGTGGGCTTCGCGACGTCGAGTTCGCCGTGCAACTGCTCCAACTCGTGCACGGGCGTATCGACGACACCCTGCGCGCCCGCAACACCCTCGAAGCCCTCGCCGACCTGGCCAAGGGAGGATACGTGGGCCGCGAGGACGCCAAGGTGCTCACCGACGCCTACGAGTTCTTGCGGCTGCTCGAGCACCGTCTCCAACTGCAGCGGTTCAAGCGCACCCACCAACTGCCAGATGCCGATGACGAGAAGCGCAACCGGTGGCTCGCCCGCGCCGCAGGCTTCTCAGCCGGGCCACGCGGTACCGCCCCTGAGGCGATGAACCGACATCTCAAGGCCATCCGCCACGAGGTGGCCACGCTGCACGAGCGTCTCTTCTACCGCCCGCTGCTGGACGCCGTGGTGGACCTCACCGTCGGTGAAGCAACACTTTCCGCCGCCGGTGTGAAGGACCAGTTGGCAGCCCTGGGCTACCGCCACCCGGCGCGCGCGTTTGACCACCTGACCGCGCTGATCAAGGGCACCTCCCGCAAGGCGAAACTGCAGGAGATCCTGCTGCCCACACTCATGCACTGGCTGGCCGACACCGCCGATCCCGACCAGGGCCTGCTCAACTACCGCAAACTCTCCGAGGCAGCGGTGGATCGCAGTTGGTTTCTGCGCATGCTTCGCGACGAAGGCGTGGCCTCCCAACGCCTCATGCACATCCTCGGCACCTCCCCGTACACCTCCGACCTGATCATTTCCGCACCTGACGTGGTGAAACTGCTTGGGGATGGCTCCGCCGGTCCGCGCCTGCTTGAGGTGGCTCCGGATCAGGTGCATAAGGCGATCATTGCCTCGGCGAAGCGCCACCAAGCCGACCCGGAGAAAGCGGTGTCGGTGGCGCGTTCCCTGCGCCGGGCCGAGTTGGCCCGTATCGCTGCGGCTGATCTGCTGGGCCTGATGGAGGTACGCCAGGTCTGTCTGGAACTGACCTACGTGTGGGACGCGGTGCTCGAAGCAGCGCTGCAGGCAGAGGTGTATTCGACCACTGCCGCCGCTGGTCTCGACGAGGCCCCCGCACGAATCGCAGTGATCGGGATGGGCCGGCTTGGCGGCGCCGAGTTGGGCTACGGCTCTGACGCCGACGTCATGGTGGTCACCGAACCAGCAGACGGCGTCGACGAAACAGAAGCCATCGCTTGGGCCACGAAGGTGCTCGACCAGATCCGTACCCGCCTGTCCAAACCATCCGGCGACCCGCCGCTGGAGGTGGACCTGGGTCTGCGCCCCGAGGGTCGCTCCGGACCGGTGACGCGCACCATTGCCTCCTACGTGCGTTACTACCGCGAGTGGGGCGAAGTCTGGGAGCGCCAAGCACTCCTTCGCGCCAACGTCGTCGCCGGCGACCGCGAGGTAGGGGAGCGCTTCCTTTCGGCCATCGCCGAGTTCCGCTACCCCGAGGCCGGCGCAACACCTGCCGATATTCGCGAGATCCGCCGCATCAAAGCCCGCGTGGATAACGAGCGCCTGCCCCGTGGCGCCGACCGGGCCACCCACACCAAACTTGGCCGCGGCGCACTTGCCGATGTGGAGTGGACCGTCCAACTGATCACCATGGCGCACGCGCATCGTCATCACGAGTTGCGCACCCCGTCCACACTCGACGCACTGGACTTCCTCGTGGAGCTCGACGACCCCGAGGTGCTTTCCGCCGACAAGGCGCGAACCCTGCGCACCGCGTGGCTCACCGCGACCCGCGCCCGCAACGCTATTGTGCTCGTCTCCGGCAAGCGTGAGGACCAGCTCCCCGCACCGGGCCCGCAACTGGCCCAGGTCGCTGGCTCTGCCGGATACGACCCCGACGACCAGCAAGAGTTCCTCGAGGACTACCTGCGTATCACCCGGCGCGCCCACCGCGTGGTGGAGGAGGTGTTCTGGGGCGAAAAGCAGTCTCTGGAATTCGACTAGGCGCGGCGGTTGCGGAATCAATAAGCTCTGTGGGCATGGCAGTGAACATGACTATCGACCTTGACAACGCAACCTTCGCCGACCTCGTCGCACTCGTCGACGCCGCCCGCGTCGCCGGCATCGACCCGTCCGCAAAGCTCGAACTCGACGACACGACGCTTAACGTCACCGTCGAGCCGAGCCCGCGCCGGGCATCCACACCGGAGCAGCCGAAGGAGCGCTCGGTGGCACCGCTTGGCGACGCCGCAATCCGCTCCGTCGTGGACATCCTCACCGGCCGCCAGGAGCCCCCGCGCCACTAGCACCCCGGCACCGCCGCAGCACCCCGCCGGTGCGCGCTCACGCGCCACCGCCCCCGGCGCCCCGGCACCGCTAACGCACCACCGCCCCTCCAACGTTCATATGCAGGGCTCGATATGCGTAAGTCCTGGTCACGGCTTTGGAGATACCTTTCGGGCCGTTTTCCCAATTTTGCGCTGACCTGCAGTTACGCATATCGAGCCCTGCATATGAACGAATCGAGGCCCCACGACCGCACCAAAGTGCGGCTTTCCGGGCCTGCCGACGCTGAACGTAAATGCCCATTCCGACCAAGGGCATACACCGATCACGTAGACTGCCCGGCGTGGACTTCATTTCGACGCGCGACGCAACTGCCAAGGCCCGTTCCTTCACTGACATCCTGCTCACAGGCTTAAGCCCGGACGGCGGGCTGTTTATGCCGGCGGTGTACCCGACACTTTCGCCGGCGCTTCTCGACGAGTGGCGCACCCTTTTGGCCAACGACGGCTACGCCGCACTTGCCGCAGAGGTGTTGAAGCTGTTCGTCGATGACATCCCGGCGGAGGACCTCGAGGCGATTGCCAAGCGTGCGTACCGCACCCCGGTGTTCGCGGACGAGGAGATCGTGCCGGTTACGCGTCTGAACGACGGCCTGCACATCGCGCACCTCTCCGAAGGTCCGACCGCTGCGTTTAAGGACATGGCGATGCAGCTGCTCGGCGAGCTCTTCGAGTACGAACTCGGGCGCCGCGGCGAAGAGATCAATATTCTGGGCGCGACCTCTGGCGATACCGGCTCGTCGGCCGAGTACGCCATGCGTGGCCGCGACAACATCCGCGTGTTCATGCTCACCCCGGCCGGGCGTATGACCCCGTTCCAGCAGGCCCAGATGTTCGGCCTGGACGACCCGAACATTTTCAACATCGCGCTCGACGGCGTTTTCGATGATTGCCAGGACGTGGTCAAGGAAGTCAGCGCGGACGCGGAGTTTAAGTCGAAGTACTCGATCGGCGCGGTCAACTCCATTAACTTCGCGCGTTTGCTTGCGCAGGTGGTGTACTACATCGCCACATACCTTAAGACGACGAAGACGAACGAGGAGCAGGTTTCGATCTGCGTGCCTACCGGTAACTTTGGCAACGTGTGCGCAGGCCATATTGCCAAGCAGATGGGGCTGCCGCTTGATCGCCTGATCGTGGCGACGAACGAGAACAACGTCCTGCACGAGTTCTTCACCACCGGTGATTACCGCCCGCGTTCCGCAGCCGACACGTACGCCACCTCGTCGCCGTCGATGGATATTTCCAAGGCGTCGAACTTTGAGCGCATGATCTTCGACGCGCTGGACCGCGACGCGGACACCACCCGCGAGCTCTTCGGCACCAAGGTCAAAGAGGGCGGCTTCGCGCTGGACACCGATACGCTTGAGCGCATCACCGACAAGTACGGTTTCGGCTCAGGCACCTCGACGCATGCGGACCGCATTGCCACGATCAAGCGCATCAAGGACGAGTACGGCGTGGTTATTGACCCGCACACCGCAGACGGCGTGTTCGTGGCGCAGCAGCTGGCAGACAGCGTAGAAACTCCCATTGTTGTGCTGGAGACTGCGCTGCCGGTGAAATTCGCGGATACCATTGTGGAGGCAATTGGCGAGCTTCCGGAGGTGCCGGAGCGCTTCGCCGCGATTATGGACGCCGAGCGCCACGTTGTGGATCTGCCGAATGACGCCGAGCAGGTCAAGGCATTCATCGCCGACGCAATCGAGCGCACGGACGTCTAGGAAAGGATCCCCACCGATGGCACAAGAGCAGTTCGCAGGCCCTGAGCAGTACACGGAGTTCGATCCGGAGAAGTTCCTGCGCGACATCAAGATTCAGGCCGAGGAAGCCGCCAAGGGTGACAAGTTTTTTCTTGACGACGACACCGACGCCGAAGACTCCGACGCCGACAAGTAAGGCTCGCGCTTGACCTTCCCTGAACATCAGGCAGGCGGCGACAACCTGGCGAGGCGCTACCAGCCGGAGGATGGCCAGCAGTGGCGGTTCCCGGACATGCCCGGCGTGCCCGGCATGCCCGCGCAGCCTGTTCTGTCTGCGCCGCCCACGCAGCGGCGTACGGGTTTGCGGACCGGTGGGTGGATTACGGTGATCGTCGCAACGCTTGCTGCTGTTGCGATGGTCGTGTGGCTCGGGCTGACCACGAGCCAATTCCCAACTCCCACGGTGGAGGAGCGCCACGCGCTTGAGCGTGTGCAAACGCCGGATGAGGCCCCGCCTGCACCGGTGGAGGAGAGCAACGTGCTCGTGCCTGCGTTCGCGCCGTGGGCGCCGGGTACGCGCATTCAGTCCACGGACCATTACCCGGAGCCGGGTGAGCACTTCACCGCTCAGTCGTGTACTGCAGCGTTCTCGTTTACTGGCGCTGACGGCCGAGCCTATGCCGTGACTGCGGGCCACTGCGGGCGTGCGGGTGACCTTGTGTGGCCGACGAATGCGGAGACCGCCTTCGACTACGCGCACGAGGTAGGCAAGTTCATCTATTCCGGCATGTACGGCGACGCGAATGAGGAAACGAGAGGTATCGATGTCGGCATCATCGAGATCACCGATGCCGAGCGGTTCATGGATGTCGTCGGTGCTCCGATCGCAACCGGTATCGCCAAGGACCTGCACGATCTCGACCGCGTGTGCAAAACCGGCGCGACCACCGGCTATACCTGCGGCAAGTTTGAGGCGACCCAGCGTGTGCAGATCGTGAACCTTGACGACGACGCCGAGGCCCAAACCCACGGCGACATCGCCTCCGTCTGCGCCGCTTCGGGCGACTCGGGCGGGCCGGTGTTCACCGAGATCAACGGCCGAGCGACGGTCATCGGAGTGGTCTCAGGCACAGAGGCTGGCCGTGCAGGGGAGGAGTGTTTCGAAGGCATGGAGGATCCGCTGCTGATGAGCTACTCCAACATCAACCAGGTGATGGCCGTGATCAACCACGTCGTGCCTGACGCAGATCTCGTGCCCCAGCGCTGGTAGTTAGCGCTCGAGGCCCCACTTCTCGTTGAACGCCTCACCGGCGGGGAACGTCTTGGTGGACCTGCCGTCCTTCTTGTCGTTGTCCACCACGATGACCTCGTCGTCGTAGTAGCCGAAGAACGCGATGCGGTCGATCTCGTCGGGGCGGTTGAGTTGCTTCCACTGCCGCTCGAGTTGCTTCGCGTCGTAGCCGGTTGCTTCCGCGTCGGTCCAGATCAGTCTGATTTCGTGGAAGCTGTTCTGGGCGGGGTAGACGGCGAAGGATGCGGAGTCAGCGCCTTGGGCTACGGCGAAATCGAAGGTGTTTTGGATGGTGGTGGCGGGTATCGTCGCAAAGCAAAAGCCCCAGAAGTTCACCCGCATGCCGTCTGTGGTGGTCAGCTCGAGCGTGTCTAGGCAGTTCTGCTCGAGCAGGCGTGAGACGTGGCCGGCGAACTCGGTGGAATCGCTCATGACGTACTCGGCGAGATCGCCACGCGCCATCACACCAGTGTTGGTTTTGCCCACCTGCAGGTTCTGGATCAGGTGGGGGCGCACACTCGCCGCCACATTGGCAGGATCGGCCGGGGCCGGGTTAAACGGGCGCACCGGTTGTGGCAGGGACACCTCGGTGCTTTCCGCGTCTGCGGTGTATCGCAGCCCGAACACGGCCCCCACCACCGCGGCGACGACGAGTGCGCCGTAGACCGTGACAAACACCGGCGTGGGCACGCGCTGCAGGAAGGTGCGCGTGGGCTGTTCGGGTTCGGTCACGGAAGTGCTCATATCGGAAAGGATTGTACACTCGCACCCATGCCTATCCCGGAGTTCATTGTGGAAACCCGTAAAAAGATCGGCACCGACCTGATGTGGGTGCCCAGCGTGTGCGCGGTGGTGTTGCGCGACTCGGCCGACACCTCCGACTGGGCGGTGCCAGACGTGCTGCTCGTGCGCCGCGCCGACAATGGGAACTGGACCCCGGTGACCGGCATCGCGGACCCGGGCGAGGAGCCTCACATGGCGGCGGTGCGCGAAGTGCTCGAGGAGACCGGTGTGGAAGTCGAGCCGGCGGCAATCCTCGGCGTTGGCGTGGTTGGCCCGGTCACGCACGACAACGGGGATAAGGCGACGTACATGTCGGTGCAGATTCGTTGCGAGGCTACAGACCCCACCGCCGTGCCCATCGTCGGTGACGACGAGTCGATCGAGGTCGGCTGGTTCCCGATTTCCAACATGCCGGTGACCGACCCGAAGTGGCGCCTGACCATCGCCGATGCCGCAGCGCAGCGCCGCCACCCAGGCAGCTTCACCCCGCGCATGGGGCTGAAGAAGCGGTGAGATTCGGCGTCGACGTCTCCGAATACCAACGAGGCTTCGACTTCACCGGCTTCGACTTCGCCATCATCCGCACCACGGACGGCACCTACCGCGACCCGTGTTTTGAGCAATTGCTTCTCGACGCCACCGCCGCCGGCTGCGCCACCTCCACCTACCACTTTCTCCGCGCCCCCTCAGAGGGCACGACGGTGCAGCGGCAGGTGGAGGTGGCGTGTGAGGTGCTCGTCGATACGCAATTGCCCATGTGGCTCGACGTGGAGTCACCCGCGGGGCTTACGCTTGACGACGTCCACACCGCTGTAGAGTGCTTCACCCAAGCTGGCGTGGAAGTGGCCGGGTTTTACACCAACGCCTGGTACTGGCGCCGGCACATGGGGATGGCCAGCCCTGCACAGTTTGGGGAACTGTGGCTCGCGCACTGGGGCGACAACACCGTGACGGACCCGGCGCAGTTGGGGAAGTGGCCGCGCCCGCTCGGGTTCCCGGAACCCGCGGTGTGGCAGTTCACCTCCCGCGGGCGCGTTGGCGGGATCGAGGTCGACCTCAACGTGGCGCGCTAGGCCGCCATCTGGGGCGCAGCCTTCGAGGTCTGGGGCGTCTGCGTCGACTGCGAGTTGTTGTCCCGGCGACCTTCGATAACCCAACTGATGAACCTGCTCGAGCACACCGTCCAGTGTGCGAGCAGCAGGAACGGAATTGCCAAGGCAACGGCGTCCAGCCAGTGCGACCCGTTGACCAGCGCCACCTGGTGGCCACCCATGCTCACCGTGCCCGGCGGGAACGTGCACGACCACCAGGCGGGGGAGTACTGCGTCCAGCGTGCGACGTTGGGGTAGAAGGTGACCATGGCGTAGATGGCCAGCGGGATGGACAGCATAAGCGCCACGTAGCCGTAGTGGACCGAGAAGTAGCCGGGGTAGAGGATCTGTAACGCGGTAGTGGATTGGCCGATCACGCCGAGCGGCACCCATGCGGTCGCAGAGTTCGGGCCCGACAGATCAACCTCACCGTGCCAGGCAGCCCAGTAGACGCGCATGAACACCGGCACTGCGGTCAGCAGCGACATGAAGAAAAACACTGTGCCCATGACGTGGTAGATCTGCCCGTAGTCGCGGGCCAGCCAGCCGGCCACAGACGCGGAGATCATCGGGCCGACAAGCGGCAGCCCCCACGTAAACCGTGGTTTTCCTTCGAATCGCGTGAGTTGGATCGCCCAGGTCAAGGTGGTGACGGGCGCGCCGATCCAAAAGCCGACCAGGCGGTACACCGGCACATCCGTCAACCCAGACAGTGCGGCGCCGAGCGCGAGGATTCCGATGAAGAACATCGACCATTCCGCCATTGAGGTGCGTTTGAAGCTTGGCTGGCGGTATGTGACAAAGCCAACCACTAATACAACGAGGATTGCGGAGGCGATCGCTGCGAAGATGCTCGCGCCAAGCATCATGTTCTTTTCGACGAGCAGTCGCGACACGATCGACGTACCCATGAGGCTGCCGCCCCATGCGGGGCCGGCCGGAGGAAGTTGGCGGAGCTTGTTCATCACCCCATGTATGGTAATCCCTTTTGTTGTACCTGGCCATTCGGCAGTTCGGGATACTCATCCTCTGGCACGCGCAGGATGTCGGCGACACTACCGATGTTATGTGAAGTTATGTGGTTTGTGTGGAGTTGTGTACTTTGTGTGGAGTTGTGTGGTTTGGGTGTTTTCCCACGTCAAACGGATACGATCCAAATCGCTACCGCCACTCTGGACGCTAAAGTGCAGCGGCGCCGAAGAGCGAACCCACCGCAAAAGTCATCGCTAGGCCGAGTGTTCCACCGACGACGATGCGCAGAACCGGGCGGAGCACCGGGGAATCGCCAAGCTTTGCCGACAGTGCGCCGGTGAGTGCAAGCGCAACGAGCGTCACAGTGAAGATCGACACAATGCGGACGGACTCCGGCGCCAGTATCGCGGTCACAAATGGCAGCACCGCACCCAAGATGAACGACAGGAACGACGCGATACCGGCTGACCATGGATTGACCTGCTGGTGCTCCGCAAAGCCCATGGAGCGCTCCGAGTCGCGTTGCGACGACACCGAGACGTATTCGCCAAGCGCCATCGACACAGCACCACCAACGACGGCGGCCAAACCGGACATGGCAATCGTCGTCTGGTTCGCGGTCGCGCCCGCTACACCCACGACGACAGCCGCCGTGGAGACAATGCCGTCGTTCGCGCCAAGGACGGCCGCGCGGAGGCGGTTGAGCCGCTCGCTGGTGCCAGGCTCAACGTGCTGCATCGGGTGCAGGTCGTGCACCACCGGGCAGTCGGCGGAGCAGTCATTGGGGCGTGCCATCAGATCAGTCATAGCGCCCACTATGAACCGATTGTTTTGCCTGCGCAAGCATGTATAGCCTGACCTTCCGCAGGTCAGGCTATACAAAGTTATCTAAGGCTTAGCGGAGAACGAGGCTATTTCAGCCACCATCGAGCCGCTGTTTTGCCTCTGATTTAGCAGTCGAAGTACATCTCGAATTCCTGCGGCGTTGGGCGCAGGCGCACCGGGGTGATCTCGTTGTCGTACTTCAGCTTGATGTAGGTCTGAATGAGATCCTCGGTGAACACGTCGCCCTCGGTGAGGAAGTCATGGTCAGCCTCAAGCGCCTGCAGGGCAGCCTCAAGCGAGGTCGGTGCCTGCGGGATGTCCTTGGCCTCTTCTGGTGGCAGTTCGTAGAGGTCCTTGTCCACCGGGGCGTGCGGCTCGATGCGGTTCTTGATGCCGTCGATACCTGCCATGAGCATGGCTGCGAAGCCGAGGTAAGGGTTGCCCGACGGGTCCGGTGCGCGGAACTCGATGCGCTTCGCCTTCGGGTTCGCACCCGTGATCGGGATGCGGATGGCAGCGGAACGGTTGCGCTGGGAGTACACCAGGTTGATCGGGGCCTCGAAGCCCGGCACCAGGCGGTGGTAGGAGTTCAGCGTCGGGTTGGTGAAGGCGAGTACGGCACCTGCGTGCTCGAGCAGGCCGCCGATGTACCAGCGGGCGATGTCGGACAGGCCGCCGTAGCCGGACTCGTCGTAAAACAGCGGCTCGCCGTCCTTCCACAGCGACTGGTGGGCGTGCATGCCCGAGCCGTTGTCACCAGCGAGCGGCTTCGGCATGAACGTGACGGTCTTACCGAACTGGGTGGCAGTGTTCTTGATGATGTACTTGAAGTCCTGCAGGTCATCCGCCGCATGTAGCAGGGTGTTGAAGCGGTAGTTGATCTCCTGCTGGCCGCCGTTGCCCACCTCGCGGTGGAAACGCTCGATCTCAAAACCGGATTCAGCCAGGTTGCGCACCATCGCGTCGCGCACCTCGACGGTCTTGTCGTGCGGCGGGACGGGGAAGTAGCCACCCTTCACACGGTTCTTGTAGCCCAGGTTCGGGCCGCCATCGACGTCAGCCTCGGCACCACGGTTCCACCAGCCTTCTTCCGCGTCGATCTCGTAGAACGCAGTATGGGCGTCCACCTCGTAGCGGATGGAGTCGAACAGGTAGAACTCGGCCTCGGCGCCAATCGAGCAGGTGTCTGCGATGCCGGTGGAGCGCAGGTACTCCTCGGCCTTCTTGGCTACGTTGCGCGGGTCGCGCGAGAACGGTTCGTGGGTGAACGGGTCGTTGACAAAAAACTTCACGTTTAGCGTCTTCGAGCCACGGAACTGGTCGAGCTTCGCGGTGGCCAGGTCCGGCATGAGCGTCATGTCGGACTCTTCGATCGTGGTGAAGCCGCGGATGGAGGAGCCGTCGAAAGCGAGGCCCTCTTCCATCACGTCTTCGTCGAACATGGAGGCCGGGATGGAGAAGTGGTGTTCGATGCCGGGCACGTCGGTGAAGCGCACGTCAACGAATTCCACCCCCTCGTCGACAATGAACTTTTTAACGTCTTCGATGTTGTCGAAGGACACGGGCGGTACTCCTCGTCGGTCGGCTGTCATAAGCGGTTACAAGTGTAGACCTGTACACCGCTAGGCTCATAGAGTATGGCTGCTAATCGACGACCTGACTGGCGCAACGGCCCAGAAATCCCTAATCAATTCAACGGCGAGGACCATCTGCCGTCCTATCCGGGGGAGTTCCTCGGCATGCCGGAGAAAGGTGCCGGCTCGCAAGCATCGGTGGCGCGACGCATGGGCGGGGTGCTCATCGACTGGACAATCTGCGCGATCGCTGCATCCCTGATCACCCAGAACACCTCAGCGTTGGGGGACAAGTACACGCTGACCTACCTGCTGTGGATCGTGCTGGGAATCCTGGGAGGCTGGTTGTTCGCCCGCACACCCGGTATGGCTGCGCTCGGCATGGGGGTGGCGCGTGTAGACGAAGAAGCGCCGGTGGGACTGTGGCGCGCAGCGTTGCGCACCGTCCTCACCGGCTTCGTGTTGCCCGCAGCGCTTGTCGACGCCGACGGGCGCGGCATGCATGACCGCGCCACCACCACAACAGTGATCCGTTCCAGGTAGCGAGCGGATCATCGGGGGGATTCGGGGGTTACTTTCCGCCCTTGCGCTCTTGCATACGGCGCATCTTGCGGTTCATACCCGCCATGTTCTGTGCCTGCTTTGGCAGTGGACCACCCGGCAGGCCCGGCATCTGGCCGTTGCGTGCGCGTGAATCCATTGCGTCCAACTTCGCTGCGAGGTTGTATACCTCGTTCTTCTGGTAGTTCTTCGGCAGCTTCAGCAGGTGCTTCTGCAGATCGCGAGTGCGCACCTGGTCTTCGCCTTCACCGACATACACCTCGTAGATCGGTACACCAGCCAGCAGACGGTCGACGCGCTTGTGCTCCTTGGACATCAGGGTCTTCAAACGGTTCGGGTTACCCTCGCCGACCAGGACCACACCCGGGTTGCCCACTACGCGGTGGACGGTGTCCATGGAAGTATTCGCCTGCACGCCGGTCTTAGTCAGCCACACGATGCCCATCGTGTTGCGCATGTTCTCCAGTGTCCAGCCGGCAGCGCCTGGGGTGTCGCCGACCTCTTCGTACATGGAGCGCTCCAGGCGACGGGAGAAGACAAACATTGCCAGCACGGCACCCAGAACGAGGCCGAAGACGAGCCAGAGCCACTTCATGCCCCACCACAGGCCGAGGAGGAAGAATAGCAACCCGACGCCGAGCACACAGGCCAGCATGATCGGGATAAGCGCCTTGTCGCGCTTACGCTGAATATTAAACGCCTGGACGATTTGCCCGCGCGTTGCCTTGCTCTTCGCGCGCTTCGCCGCGCGCTGTTCCTGTTTCGCAGCCTTTGCGGCTGCCTTGTCCTGCGTCTTAGCCATGGCCAATACTGTATGCCACAGCTAAGACGCGGGCCAAAGACCCCTAGCGGGTCTCTACAGGGTGGTCCTCAGACGCGCCGTACTTCTTCAGCAGCGACGAGGCTTCCTGCGCGGTCTCACCCTGAGACGTTTCCGCGAGGTGCTTCAGGTTCTCCGGCAGTTCGAGCCCACGGTGCTTCATTGCTTCCACGTAGAGCTTGCCTGCACGGTAGGAGGAGCGGACCAGCGGGCCGGACATGACAGCGCCGAAGCCCATCTCGTAAGCAGCGTCGCGGTACTCGATGAACTCTTCCGGCTTCACCCAACGGTCGATCGGGTGGTAGGTCGGGCCTGGGCGCAAGTACTGCGTAATGGTGATGATGTCGCAGCCGGCATCAACGAGGTCGTTGAGTGCCTCCAGGACCTCTTCACGGGTCTCACCCATGCCGAGGATGAGGTTGGACTTGGTGATCAAACCGAAGTCACGTGCCTGGCGGATAACGTCCAGAGATCGCTCGTAACGGAATGCCGGACGGATGCGCTTGAAGATGCGCGGGACAGTCTCCAGGTTGTGGGCGAAGACCTCAGGGCGTGCTTCGAACACTTCCTGGAGCAGATCCGGCTTGCCGGAGAAGTCCGGAGTGAGGTTCTCTACGCCGGTGTGCGGGTTGAGCTCGTGGATCTTGCGGACGACCTCTGCGTATAGCCAAGCACCCTCGTCTTCGAGGTCGTCGCGGGTCACACCGGTGATGGTGGAGTAGTTCAGGTTGAGGCTCTTGACCTCTTCTGCCACGCGACGCGGTTCGTCGCGGTCCAACGGATCCGGTTTGCCGGAGGCGATGTCACAGAAATCGCAACGGCGCGAGCAACGCGATCCGCCGATGAGGAACGTTGCCTCACGCGATTCCCAGCACTCGTGAATATTGGGGCAGCCGGCTTCCTGGCACACGGTGTGCAGCCCCGCTCCCTTGACTTTTTGCTTCATGTCCTCGTATTCGGGACCGGTCTTTACAGAGTTGCGGATCCAGCGTGGTTTCTTCTCAATTGGTGTCTGCGAGTTGCGCGCCTCAACGCGCAGCAGCTTGCGTCCTTCTGGTGCTACAGTCACGCCCCCTACCGTACATGTTTTGTCAAACCCTTCGACGGGTCCGGCCGAGTGGCAAACGTATGGTCCGCAACCACCAGTTCACCAGCCAAAGCTCGCTTGAGTTCGTGCACGACAGGGCCAGCCATATCGGCAGGCGAGATGTCGCGTCCGAGTTCGAGCGACATGGTGGTCACGTCGGCGTCGTCGATACCGCAGGCGACGATGTGTTCGTAGTGTTCGAGGGTGTTGTCGCAGTTCAGGCTCAGCCCGTGCATGGTCACGCCACGGGTGATACGGATGCCAAGTGCTGCGATCTTGCGCTCACGTGTCGAGGCCTCAGGGGAGGCCGCCTTGGTTTCAGCGGGTACCCAGACGCCCGAGCGGCCGTCGATACGCCCTGCGGTGGTCACCCCGGCTGCCCGCACGGTCTGAATGAGGGCTTCTTCGAGGCGGCGCACATAATCGACGACGTCTACCGGCTCGGCCAACTTAATAATCGGGTACACCACGAGTTGGCCTTCGCCGTGCCAGGTGATGCGACCGCCACGGTCCACCGTCACAACCGGGACGGGGTAGGAAGCATCCGGCATATCCTCCGGCTGGGTGCGCTTGCCGGCAGTGAATGTGGAGGGGTGCTCCAACACCAGGATGGTGTCGCCCACCTCATCCTTGGCGCGCTGCGCGGCAATCTCGGCCTGAAGATCCCAGGCCTGCTGATAATCCACGAGCCCCAGATCGCGCACGTCAATGGGCGAGTCTGAGGCTCGGATGGACTTCTCGGCGGGGAAAAACGGGTCACGTGGCGCAGTCATGCGCCCAACCCTAGTCCCCGGCAGAGATGTGTACTACACGCCGTTAGCGGCGCCGTACTCGTCGGCGGTCATGAGCGGGCCGACCTCTTCGACCTCAACCTCGTAGAGCCAGCCTTCGCCGTACGGGTCGTTGTTGATGGCCTCATACGCGCCGTCGATGTCCTCGTTGACAGCGGTGACCGTGCCGGTGACCGGGGAGTACAGATCAGAGACCGACTTGGTGGACTCGATCTCACCGCAGGTTTCGCCTGCGGTGACGGTGTCGCCGACCTGCGGCAGTTCCGCGAACACAACCTCACCGAGGCGGTCAGCAGCGACGTGGGTGATGCCCACGCGTACGGTCTGGCCAACGGCGGTGTCCGGGGTGGCGTTGATCCACTCGTGGTCCTCGGAGTAGTAGAAATCCTGCTTCAGAGCCATAGTTATGCGTCCTCTCGGGTGTAAAACGGGGTTGCTGCAATAGTAAACGGGTAGCGGCGTCCGCGGATATCAACTTCCACTTCGGTGCCCACTTCCGTGTGTGCCGGATCCACATGTGCGAGTGCGACCGGGTAGCCCAGCGTCGGCGAAGGCTGGCCAGAGGTGACCACGCCGATCTTGTCCTCAGTACCCGCCAGGTACACCTCGGCGCCCTGACGTGCGGCACGGCGCTGCTCAGACGTCAGACCAGCGATAACGACGCTTGGTTCACGACCAGTGAGCGCCTGCTTACCGACGAAGTCCGCCTCCTTCTTTGCAAACGCACGGCCCATCCCGGCCTCCACCGGGGTGATGTCGGTGGTCAATTCGTTGCCGTAGAGCGGCATGGATGCCTCGAGACGCAGCGAGTCACGTGCAGCCAGACCGCACGGGGTACCGGAGCCGATGACGGCGTCCCACACGGCAACGGTGTCTTCGGCCGCGCAGAACAGTTCGAAGCCGTCTTCACCGGTGTAACCGGTGCAAGCGACAAACACGTCGACTCGCTTCGCATCGTCGACTGTTGTGTCGTTCGAGCGAAGCGAGAACCAAGCGCCGGAGTAGTACTCAAGGGCGCCAGCATCGCCGTCCAGCAGCGGGTTGAGCACCTCGAGGGAGCGCGGACCCTGGACGGCAACCAGGCCGGTGGCTTCGGAGTCGTTGCGCAGCTCGACGTCGAAGTCCCCCTTGCGTGCCTCGAACGCCGCCCATACGGCTGCGGTGTTGCCAGCATTGGGCACAACCATGAAGTGGTCGTCGTCGAAGCGGTAGGTGATCAAGTCGTCGAGGATGCCGCCGTTTTCATCGACAATCATCGAATACTTCGCCTTGCCCACCTTCAGGATGGACATGTTGGAGATCAACGCGTAGTCCAAAAACGCTGCAGCGTCGGGGCCCTTGACGTCAATTTCGCCCATGTGGGACAGGTCGAAAATGCCAACGTCGTTGCGCACCGCGCGGTGCTCTTCCAACTCGGAGGCGTACTTCAGCGGCATGGTCCAGCCACCGAAGTCGGTGAAGGAGGCGTTGAGCGCCTCGTGCTTAGCAAACAGGGGAGTCTGTGGCATGGGTGTTCTCCTTACTCCTAGTTGTCGGTGCCGTTAGTGTCGTCAGTGATGTCGAAGGCCTCCGGCGGCGGGCATGCGCACTGGAGGTTGCGGTCGCCGAATGCTTCGTCAACACGACGCACTGGCGGGAAGTACTTCTGGTGGACGAGACGATCCACCGGGTAGGCGGCCTGCTCACGGGTGAACTCGTACGGCCACTCGTCACGGGCCACGCTGTGCGCGGTGTACGGCGCGTTGTGGACCACGGAGTTTTCGTACTCGATCTTGCCGTCAATGATCTCCTGGATCTCCGCACGGATGGAGCGCATTGCCTCGATGAAGCGGTCGATCTCAGCCAGGTCCTCGGACTCGGTCGGCTCCACCATGAGCGTGCCCGCAACCGGGAATGCCAGGGTGGGGGCGTGGAAGCCGTAGTCCACCAGACGCTTGGCCACATCGGCGGCGGTCACACCGGACTGATCAGTGAGTTCGCGCAGATCCAGGATGCACTCGTGGCCGACAAGACCGTTGTTGCCGGTGTAGAGGACCGGGAAGGAGTCGTTGAGTTCCTTCGCAATGTAGTTCGCGTTCAGCACCGCGTGCGCCGTGGCACTGCGCAGTCCTTCCGCACCGGACATGGCGATGTACGACCAGGAAATCGGCAGCACACCAGCCGAGCCAAACAGGGTGGAGGCCACCGGCACGCCAGCCGAGCCGTCGATCTCCGCAGCGGCCTGCTCCAGCGGCACGTTCGGGTTGGACGGCAAGAACGGGATGAGGTGCTCGGCCACACCGATCGGGCCAACACCCGGACCACCGCCACCGTGCGGGATGGTGAACGTCTTGTGCAGGTTCAGGTGAGACACGTCGCCGCCGAAGTCACCCGGGCGGGCGATGCCGGTCAGGGCGTTCATGTTCGCGCCGTCGATGTAGACCTGGCCGCCAGCCGCATGCACCTTGTCACAGACCACGCGCACGTCCTCCTCGTACACGCCGTGCGTGGAGGGGTAGGTGAGCATGATGGCTGCGACGTGGCCTTCGTGCTTGGCCAGCTTCTCGTCCAAGTCGTTGATGTCGATGGAACCATCGGCAGCAGTCTTGACGACGACCACCCGCAGGTTCGCCAGCGTCGCCGACGCGGCATTCGTACCGTGCGCCGACGCCGGAATCAGGCAGATGTCGCGCTCGGTGTCGCCGTTGGCCACGTGGTAGCGACGGATTGCCAACAAGCCCGCCAACTCGCCGTTCGCACCGGAGTTCGGCTGGACGGACACCTCGGCGTAGCCGGTGATTTCGACCAGCCAGGAGCGGATTTCGTCGATAAGTTCGCGCCATCCCTCGGTGTACTCGTCCGGGGTGAAGGGGTGCACGTTGGCAAAACCAGGCCAGGTAATCGCCTCAAGGCCCGCGGTCGGGTTGAGCTTCATCGTGCAGGAACCCAGCGGGATCATCGTGCGATCCAGCGCCAGATCCTTATCACCAAGTTCACGGATGTAGCGCATCATCTGGGTCTCAGAGTGGATGCGGTTAAACGTCTCGTGGGTGAGGAACTCGGTCTTGCGCACAAGTGCCGCAGGGATACGAGACTCGCCGGTCGCAGCCTCCGCGCCGAAGCCGGCCAGCAGCGCCGAAACATCCGCATCCGTGGTGTCCTCGCCAAAAGACACGCCGACCGTGTTGTCGTCAATCGCGCGAACGAGGTAGCCCGCCTGCGCAAACTTATCGACGACACCACGCGCCCCGTCAACCTCCACCGCAACAGTGTCGAAGAACTCAGCATGCTTGACCTTCACGCCAGCCTTCTCAAGAGCGGCAGCAAAATCCGTCGCGCGCTGGTGAATCGTGCGAGCGATCTGCGTCAGCCCGTCCGGACCGTGGTAGACCGCGTACATCGACGCGGTGACCGCAAGCAGTGCCTGAGCAGTACAGATGTTGGACGTCGCACGCTCACGACGAATGTGCTGCTCACGCGTCTGCAACGCCAGGCGGTATGCGGGGTAGCCCTCCGCATCCTTGGACACGCCAACGAGGCGGCCTGGCATCTGACGCTGCAACTTCTCACGCACAGCCATGTAGGCGGCGTGCGGGCCACCGTAGAACAGCGGCACACCAAGACGCTGCGTGGTGCCGATTGCGATATCCGCACCGAACTCACCAGGGGACTCCAACAGCGTCAGCGCAAGAATGTCCGCGTCAACCGCAACCAGGCCACCACGCTCGTGGATCGCCTCGATCACCGGACGCGGATCCGCAACGTCGCCCTCGGTACCCGGGTAGGCAAACACCGCGCCCACCAGGTCCTCGCCGACAACACCCTCGGTGAGGTCAACAACCTCAACCTCAAGATCAATCGCACGGGCGCGCTCTGCAGCCACGTTGATCACCTGCGGATGCAAACGAGCATCCAACAGCACACGGCGACCCTTCTTCACCACACGAGCCATCAGGCCAACTGCTTCCGCGGCGGCTGAGGCTTCGTCGAGAAGCGAAGCGTTCGCAATATCCAAACCAGTCAGATCCTGCACCATGGTCTGGAAATTCAGCAGCGCCTCCAAGCGCCCCTGAGAAATCTCCGGCTGATACGGGGTATACGCGGTATACCAGCCAGCATCCTCCACCACACCACGACGAATCACCGGTGGCGTGAGAGTCGAGTTAAAGCCCTGGCCATAGAACGCGCGCAAGACCTTGTTCTTGCCAGCCAACTCACGCAGACGAGCCTGAGCCTCGTACTCCGTAAGCGCATCCGGCAGGTCAAGCGGCTGCTCAGCCAGGATCCCGCCTGGCACCGCTGCAGCAATCAGCGCATCGATACTTTCGTAACCCAGCGCGTCCAGCAATTGCTGCTGTTCATCCTGGTTTGGGCCAATATGACGGGAAATGTAATCCAACTGAAGGCTCCTTATCTCGGGGCGTACGAGCACGCCCAAGCATAGCGGGCAAACACGTCCGTGACACCCACCAATAAGACAAAGCGGTCTACCAGGGTGTTAAAACTCCGACACGTCCGCAGCGCCGAACAGCCACGTCACCGCAATCGCGCCGGGATCCGGCACATCCTTTGCGCTTTCGCCCAGGTAGGAGGCCCGACCCTTCTTCGCCTGCATGCCGCGGGTGGACTTTGCGCCCTCGACGGCAGCTGCGAATACGTGCTCGAGAACGTCCTCCACAGTGGCAGAGCTATCGATCGATTCGGCGGCCTTCGCGGCCGGTGCGAGGGCGTCGATAAGCGTGTTGTCGCCCTCCTTCGCCCCACCGAGCTCTGTAATGGCCGTCACGCCGTCTCGCAGGCCCTCAGCCAGCGCCGTGCCGAACGCAGCGCCGTCCGCTTCCCGCGAATCCACATTGGCGCGCTCAAACACGTCAGCCATCTCGCGGAAGAACGTGCCCAGCACCGCACCCGAGGTACCGCCCGCGCGAACCAACATCCGGTGGGCAAAGAAGTTCAGCACCTCGGGGTCGTTGCCCCGAATCGGGGTAGTCATATCACCGAAGGCTGCTTCCATGTTCTGGCCGAAGTCGCCGTCGCCGGCCTCCCGGTCTAGCGCCGTCAGGTCGTCGTAGGCAGCTGCGAGGCGATCCACAAAGGCCGAAAGCCACACGTTTGCCTCGCCACTGTCTGGCTGCTGTTCGTCGTCCGTCATCGTGGCGTCGGAATACTGCGGGTCACGGACCAAATCAGGCCAGGCTGGTGCCTGGGTTTCCGCGTCGAGCAGGCTGATGAGCTCGTCGTCAAGCGCCGTGACTGTAAGCGAAATACCAGCCATGTTCAACGACGTCACTAGCGAGCCACGCATTCCGCGACGCACCGTCACGCCACGATCCGACAGCTGTTTGAGCGCCTCGCCGAAGACCAGATCGAGCTCCAGCTCGCTTGTGCCACCCAGGCCGTTGACAAAGAGCATGGCGTCACCCACCTCAACGCCGTTGTCCTTGAGCGAGGCCAGCACCGCATCGAGTAACTCCTCAACCAGCGCCTGCGCGGACGGCTTCGACCCCGCCTGATCACGACGCTCCACACCCGGCTCACCGTGAATACCAACACCGACCTCAATCTGGCCCTCCTCCAGATCAAACGTCGCACGGTCGCTGGTCGGAGAGTGGCCAGGCTGCAGCGCCACCGCCATGCTTCGCGACTGATCCGCCGCCCGCTGCGCAACCTCCGCAACGGCGCCGAGGTCGTCGCCACGCGCCGCAGCAGCACCCGCAATCTTCTCGACGATCACCGTCGCCCCCGTACCCCGCCTCCCCGGCGAGTCATCGTTGTCGATCTCGGTTGCCACATCGTCAGCCACCAACACCTGCCTTACTTCAGCCTCGGCATGGTTTCCCGCCACGGTGAAGTTCATGACGTCGCCCGTGTAGTTCTTCACCACATGCACAACGCCACGGCCACGATCTGCCCACTCCGTTGCCGCGCCAATCTGCACCGCGTTCGGGGACGTAAACAGCAGCCCCGGGCAAGCCGCGTCCAGCATCCCCTCGCCGACGAACCCGGCGTGCATCGGCTCGTGGCCCGACCCGCCGCCGGAGATGACGGCGACGCGGGCGGGGGAGTCGTCGTCACGCAAAAGCCCCACGAACCCCTCGTTGTGCCACTCCGCAAAAGGATGCGCGGCCACAAGGCCGCCGAGTGCCTCGCGCATGAAATGTTCAGTGTTGTTGCGGAAAGATTTGAATGTGCCTGTCATGCGCGCCAGTGTAAACATAAAAAGAAGGCCCGGCACTGACATAAATCAGTGCCGGGCTTTCGCCTGCTAGAGGTTAGATATCGAGGTCAGCCTCGAAGTCACCCTCCTCGATGCGGTCCTTGATGGTCGTGACGAAACGACCAGCGTCCGCACCGTCGATCAGCTGGTGATCGTAGGTGAACGGCAGGTAGCACATCTGACGGATCGCGATGGAGTCAATGCCATCCTCGGTCACGATGACCGGGCGCTTCTCAATCGCAGCCGTACCCAGAATGCCAGCCTGCGGCGGGGTCAGCACCGGAGTATCCAGCAGCGCACCCTCGGAACCAATGTTGGTCACCGTGAAGGTTGCGCCAGACAGGTCGTCCGGACGCAGCTTCTTGTTGCGTGCGCGCTCGGCCAGGTCGGTGATCGCCTTCGCAATCTCCGCAAGGTTCTTCTTCTGCGCCTGCTTGATCACCGGCACCAACAGACCCATCGGGGTATCAACAGCGATACCGATGTTGACGTCCTCGTGGTAGGTGATCTCCTTCGCATCCGCGTCGTAGGAAGCGTTCACGTTCGGGTGGGACACAAGCGCCTCTGCCGTGGCCTTGATGAAGAAGGCCAGGTACGTGATGTTTGCGCCATGCTTCTCGACGAACGCCGGCTTCACCTTCTTGCGCAGCTCCGCCACACGGGTGACGTCGACTTCCTGCACGTGGGTGAGCTGAGCAGTGGTCTGCAGCGACTCGACCATCTTCGCAGCGGTGATCTCGCGGATGCGGTTCACACGCTGGGTGGTGCCGATGAGCTCCGCCTTCGCCGGATCCACAGACTTGGTGGACCAGTTAGCGCGCTCGCCCTTCGGCTGCTGCGTCTGCTCCTTCGTCGCAGACGCAGCGGTGGTGCCCTCAGCCTTACCACCCTCAGCGGCAGCCAGGACATCCTGCTTACGGATGCGGCCACCAACACCGGTGCCCTCAACCGTGTTCAGATCAACGCCGTGCTTCTCAGCCAGCTTGCGCACCAGCGGGGTGACGTACGGGACGTTGTCGCCGTTGTTGACCTTCGCCGAAGCGTTCTTGGAGTCGGTGGATGCAGCCTTCGGCTCTTCCTTCTTCGGTGCTTCCTTCGGCTCCGGCTTCTTCTCTTCAGCCTTCTCCTCGGCCTTTTCCTCAGCCTCTTCGACCTCGGCTTCGTCTTCGTTGGAGTCGTCGGAGGAAGCAGCCG